>JBKDRW010000322.1:0-4816 GCA_046341255.1 Planctomycetota bacterium | reverse complement strand
ATTCGGATCAATTCCAAAATCGGCCGCAGACGCCTGAGCCCAGGCGGGATCATCTCCGGGACGATATTGCCAGATACCTTCGAGTCGAAACGCCTGCTTCTTCTCTTGATTCATGAGGATCGGCGGCGCAACGCTGAAATTCGGACGAGGATCGTTCTGGAAGACTCGAATGGCCACCGTCACGAACTCGCCCGCCCTGACCAGAGAGGGATCAACGGCAAATCGGCCTCGTTCACCAAGTCCGCTGCGGTAACTCGGAGGAAACGTCCCGGTGGCACCCACCGGCTGCCCGTCGACGTATACAGCTCGCGCATCATCCAGCGCTTCGAGGAACATCGTGAGCGGCTGACCGTCCCAGTCAACCGGCAGCTTGACCAGAACGCGATACCACGAGTACCCTCCGATCGGAGCGAGGTCCCCCGCCGGAACGCTTCGCCACGAATCGGGGATCGGCAGGGGCCTCCAGTCATCGGCCGCAAATGCAAAGCTCTGAAAACAGATGCTCAAAAACCACAGCGCGATCAGAGCGAGTCCGGAGTGCATGGCGAGGTCCATCGGCGGGATCGGAAACAGAGGGAATCAGATTATTCCCAAACCCGCGCCGAATTCCAACCGGACTCAGAAACCGCCTCCGGAACTGAATTCACAGGATCAGGTTCAGGTCAGCCGGCTTCAGGATGATGACCGGGGATCAGCCACACCCACGATTTGCCCAGTCGGCCACCGTAGTTGCCAGCCGTAATCTTCACAACCCCGTCGACTTCCGAAGCAGCCCTGATTGCCGCCTGTGTGGCCTTGCTGACCGTCCCGAGATCTTTCCCGTTGATGATGATCTCCATCACCGACTTCACGCCATCCGGGATCTGCGATTCCACTCCGTCCCGTCCCTTCAAAGTCGGGCAGAATGGATCGTTGGTACTGGCAAACAGAAACTTATAACGACTGCCCGCCTTGGATCCGCTGGCAGCAACGCCGCCCGGAAACGGCGTGATGACTCCGGGCACGGACTCACACGCAGCCACAGCCCGCTCCGCTGCTTCAAGGGAAGCGTCTTCGGAAGTCGCCATGAACCAGAGATTTCCGCCCATGACACCATCGAAGTAGGGGAATCTGCGGTCGATGCAGAACTCGCCGCCCATGGTCGGCACAACCCACATCCGACGATCAAATCGGTCTTCCAGCTGCTCAAAGCCGTCGCCGAAAAACGCCAGCTTGCGACCTAGCCGATAGTATGGCTCGACATCGCTTAATGAAAAACAACTGGTCGTTGGGCATGTCAGCACGTTCTGACTCACTCGCGACAGCAATGCCTTCTCCAGGGCTTCGACCCGGTTCTTCCAGAACCGCGGCACATGCAGCTGACAAATCGCGCCGGGCCGACCGTCAGGAGTCCTGAACGACTCGTCACCACCGGGCCCCACATACCGATCCAGGCCAGCTTCGCAGTCGCAGCGGATCGATGACGACCCATATCCCGTTGAAGCATTGATCGCGTGATCAAGCCACTTCCGATCGGGCGCGGTAATCAGAAACTCGTCATAAAGACTCTGGATCGCTTCGGGGTTTGTATCTTCAACTTCGACTGCGCGGGCCATAGAACGACACTTCCATCCCGTGTTCGAATCAAGAGTGGTATCTGTGCATCAGGAGAGTCAGTGAAATCATCACTGTGATCATGCACGTCCACGACCCACGTAAACGTGATCTTCGGTAATCACTTTGTCCATAAAGATGTCGTGATCAGCAACCGGAATCTCTTCAAACAGCTGGCATTCGAATGCCAGAGCCACAAGCGGCGTATCTTTACGGGCATGCTGCAGCAGTTTGTCGTAATAACCTTTGCCATGGCCCATCCGGCCGCCCCGGCGATCGAAGCCAACGCCCGGGACCATGATCAGATCGAGTGATTCCACATTGACCTGCTTTGACGGCAATTGGCGCAGTTCGTTCTTCGGCTCAAGAATGCGGTACATCCCTAACTCAAGCTCGTCCATGCTCTCAAGATGGAACAGCTCAAGTTCTCCATCCGAGTTACACCACGGAACGATAATTTTCTTGCCGGATTGCAGTGCCAATTCGAGGTCGTGACGGGTCCGAACCTCGCTGCGAACATCAATGTAAAACATGACTGTTTCTGCCGCCGCGTATTCTGGCAGAGCCATGAATGCCCCGACGATTCGGCGGCTCAGTTCGTCCTTGTTTTCCTGAGCGTTGCGATTGGCGTGAGCCTGCTTGCGGAGCGCTTCTTTTCGTTCACGAATGGCAGCTTCAGTCGTCATGCAATTGGACCCGTCAAAAAAGGGGGGAAATCAAATGCCGCGACCTGTCGCACGCACTTTTCCCTGCTTCTTTTATCCTCGCGTTCCGCTCCATTCAACTCCCTGCATGGCACTTCGAGAAGGGTTCTTCGTGAATAGAAGCTCTGAAACGTAAAGATACTCCAGTTTTCGCGTCCGGAAGAGTTGGAGAAGCCGATTCCCTATGGTCTGGCCTGTTCGCGCGGAGCCACTTGAACGTTTTCGACGATCAACATTGTCGGGCCCCTTCTTTCAGAATTTCAGGGCTTTTATCCATCATTCGTCGTCTTTCCGTATCATTCCAGAGACGCCACAAATCAGGATGGTTACCCTGAGACTGCTGCAAAAGCCCCCAGAAGGGCATGCCGTTCATTCCAGAGGACTCTTCCGGAGATCTGAATGTGTTTGGGATTCGCCGAATGATCGTTGGGGTGGAAATGCCCGAAACGCAGCCATGGACTGCCGAAAATCTGTCTCTGCCCGTTCGGCTGTCGATTCAGAACGCGATGACCCTTGCTGAACCGGCACGTCTCCCGGTCACTCTCGTCGCCGTGATCACTGAGCCAGCATCAGGAAGGCTCAGTTCGCCGGAGGAAGTCGATCGAACTCATGCGGGAGATCTTCGCACCGCCGAACACGTTCTCCGAAACATTGCCGGCACTCACAATTCAATTCCTGTTGACGTCACCGTACGCACCGGGACGGCATGGGAAGAATTGATTCGCTCCGCAGACAGTCGACCGGATCATCTGATCGTCTGCGGCACTCGGGATGTTCAGACTCTCGGACAAATGCTCTTTGGAAGCACCGGACTGAAACTGCTGCGATTGTCTTCAGGTCCTGTATGGATTGTCAAACCCCGAATCGAAGACAACGACTCGGCCGACATCGTCGCCGCGACGGACGCTGGACCCACAACACAGGAGGTCTTGATGGCGGCCGTGTCATTCGCAAAGAATCTGAACGCGAGACTGCATGTGGTGCACTGCGTTGACGCGGCATCCTGCCCGACAGGTCCAGCCACCGTGGACGACGTCATTCAGCAGATCAAAGCATCCCTGTACGAACAACTGAGTGCCACAGACTATCGGTCTCTTTTATTCGGCGTTCGAGTCATCGTGCGGCATGAGAATGCCGCAGAGGGCATTCTGAAGGTTGTGTCAGAAGCCGGTGCCGATCTGCTGGTTCTCGGAACATCTTCCAGAACCAGTTCATCAGAATTCCTGCCGGGCAGCATGATCGAGCGACTCCTTCCGAAACTCTCATGCTCCGTTCTTGCACTGAAGCCCGAAGGCTTTCGATCGGAATGACCCCGCGAGTTCCGGTGTCTTGAACGCATCCGCTGATCGGGCACGTTCGGACAGGCCCGTTTCTGATTCGCAGCGCGCCTGTCGGACCTGACTGTCACTCGAGCTTTGCCACTTTGCCATTCTCCGTTGCATGGAACTCGGACCAGCGGTGCCACGCGTAGCTCCATTCCATCCACATACGCATAACAGACCAGAGCAGTCGCATCCGTTCCAGCTGATCTCCCGCAAGACGCGTCTGCAGCGCCTGAGCTTCCCGCGCGGCCATATCCAACCCCCAGCGACGAGCCAGTTGGCGACATAAGCTGTCGGCGGAAAGGTTCAGCAGATCGGCCTCTTCGTCGTCATCAGCATTCTGAAACGCGCCGATCTCGCGTTCATCGGGAATCAATCCGGACTGATCCGCGGTCACAAAGTATTCAAACAGTCTGGTGCGAAAAGGATCCACTTCCAGCGGACGCGTCTTCGCCTGCGCCTCAATGATTAATTCCTCAATTCCTGCCAGAATGGCTCGAGCAACCGTCCCGGCTGTCGCCTGGGCAATCCGGTCGCTGGATGAAGATGCGTCGTTGTTCACGGAGAAATGTCTTTCACTGAAACAGGAGGTTGCACTGCACAGAATCCTGCGACAGACCTTTCGGGGACGTCTGGCGATGACGGCTGCTGTGCGAGCGGAGTCCCTTTTCATCCGACGCCGGAGAAGCGGTCGGCCAACAGAACGGGACAGGGGGCATCAAGTCCGACGATCATGCCTGATCTTTGACAATCGGATTCGTCAGAGTCCCGATGCCGGTGATCGAGATGGAAACAACGTCGCCCTGTTCCAGCGTAAAGTTATCATCAGGGACGATGCCTGTGCCCGTCATCAGAAACGCGCCGACCGGGAACTCGTTCTCTCGGAACAACCAGCCCGCGAGTTCTTCCGGAGTTCTTTTCATCTGACTCAGTCTGGTCTCGCCCTTAAAAACAGGCTTGCCGCTGCGTTCGATTGTCAGAACGATCTCGATCGCCTCCGGAGCCAGAGGCTTCTCGGCCAGCAAAACACATGGACCAAGCCCGGCACACTGACGATACATCTTGGCCTGAGGCAGATACAACGGATTCTCGCCTTCGATGTCACGAGCCGACATATCATTGCCGATTGTGTAGCCAACGATTTTTCCGGCAGAGTTCATCACCAGAGTGAACTCGGGCTCGGGAACACTCCAGTTG
>JBKDRW010000321.1:0-3600 GCA_046341255.1 Planctomycetota bacterium | reverse complement strand
AACACCAGAAACCGAACCCGCAAACCCAGCCCCACCAACGAGCGTCAGATTGGTCCCGCTTCCGGTCACTGCCGATCCGAACTCAATCCCCTCACCATCCAGATCCGTATCAGCAGCAGACAGCGTGACTGAACTCGTCAGCAGCACAGCGTTGGAATATCTCTGCTCGCCTGCTGTCGTGACATTGCCACCAAGATCCGACGTGCCGGAGACAGACACCGTGGCCGCATGAATTGTGGATTCACTGTCGATGTGATCTGCTGCCAACGATCCAACACCAGAAACCGAACCCGCAAACCCAGCCCCACCAACGAGCGTCAGATTGGTCCCGCTTCCGGTCACTGCCGATCCGAACTCAATCCCCTCACCATCCAGATCCGTATCAGCAGCAGACAGCGTGACATTTCCATCGAAGCTGACCGCGTCTCCAAAGTTTTGCTCTCCTGTCGTCTTCACATTCTGAGTCAATACGGTCGTCCCAGTTCCGTCCGTTGTCAGGAAGCCAAGTTCCTGATTCGTGCCAGTTCCAATCGTATTCAGGAAACGCGTCTGGCCAGAGCTGTTGACGAAAAGACCAAATCCTTGTCCTGCAGCACTATTCACCGTCGAGATGAAAGTCACATTCCCAGAACCGCTCTCGATAGTCTGATTGGAATTGAGTTCGACTGCGGAAAAGTAAGTCTGATGGCCCTGCGTCGAAATGCCTGAAGAGAGCCCAATCGTGCCGGCTGATGCCGTAAGCTCCAGAGAGGCAGCCGTTTGGGTCAACAAGATCCCTGAGGTTGTTCCAATGGTTGAGACGTTGAATGCAGAGTTGTTTCGAAACGTCAAACTGCCTGCAAGACTCACAGCAAGATCAGACACGTTGTGTCCATTGTCGAGAGTTGCAGCATTGCCTCCCAGCATTCTCAGAGATGATGCAATGATGCTGCCTGTCGTGTCATCATGAATTCCTGTGATCGCGATCAGATCAACCTGCTGCCCCGCGTTGATCTGACCATCAAAGTGAATGGCCCCCTCGCCATCAAGATCGGAAGCCCCAGCTTCTGCCACAACGTTCCCATTTGCAGCCGACGCAAGTCCCTGCACGATGATGTCGTCACCGGCTCGCAGCGTCAGTGCAGCTCCCGCGCCCGTCACCGAAACAGTGACGCCGGAACTCACGTAAAGATCATCTGCAAATCCCGGAGCGTCAACGGTTTCGCCGGCGGTGAAACTGATAGACCCGACGGAAGTCACGTCAGCATCAATCGTCAACGGGCTGGCTGCCATGACGGATATCGTGCCGCCACCAGTATTTCCAAGCGTGTTCCCCTCGGTGCCGTCCACTGAGCCCACTCCAGTGATGACCAGGGCGCCAGTATTCGAAATACTGATGTCTCCGGAAGACGTGTTCCGAAATGCAAGACTCGAAACCTGAGTATTCAAAGTTCCCGAGGATCCAATCCCGGTTCCTGCGCGGATCGCGAGTTCATTCGATCGAATCAGGCCCGATCCTTGTACCAAATCGCTGGTCGTGATTTCCGTCAGCGAGTCAGCAGTGATTGAGCCAGCGATCGATATTGTGCCGGATGTCGCACCGGCCGATATCGCAATACCCGCTGTGCCATCCGCCTTGCCGGCGAACAGGCTGCCTTCGACCTGAAGAGTAAACGAGCCCGTGCCATCATGTCCTGCCTCGATTGCGATCTGGCCCGTCGCGGCGACCGCGGCGCTGACATCCACATCATTGTTCGACTGCAGAGTGAGCGGGCCGAGATCAAGTTCCCCCTTGATTTCGATGCCCCCGGACGACAGAACCTGTACAAGACCAGAGGCTGTCAGCTTCGAATTCAGCACTATGTCTCCGCCGCTGCCTGACTCGATCGTCACATTTCCAGTAACATCAATAGTACCGTCGACTTCCAACGAATTGCCTGCCAGCAGCCTGAGTGTGGCGGTCGCCTCACTGGCTGCAGACACTTCCATCCCGTCAAGCTCGTGTATTTCCACGCTGTTACTGGCGTGGAACGAGAGGCTGCCAGCGTCGAAAGAGCCAGTAATGCTGACAGATTCCGCAGAAAAACGGGCGTGCTGAGTGACGGACAAATCGCTGCTGTCCCCATCAGCAAGATCATCGGTCGCCTGAAGCTCGATCGAATTCGCAGAACTGCTTCCTGTCAGCAGCATGCTGCCGTTTTCGAAAATCGTAACGTTGCCAGTCGATTGAAACGTCAATGAACCGAACTCATTTGCCTCCGTCAGAACAATGCTGTTTCCGGAGACTGAAAAGTTCTCACCAACGAGCAACTGATCTGAAGATGTCAGATCACCAAATGCGGTGATGTCAGCCGACATCGATATGTCGAACCCGGTGATCTGCAGTTCGTCGGAATCCTTCAGTGTCAGAGAATTCGCGGTCACGTCGATGAAATCGAAGTCGTTGGCAGAGTCGAGCACAACATCCGATTCACCGGAAACCACCAGTGACTGAAGTGAGAACTCAGTTCCGCTGTCGGTCACATTCTTCAGACTTGTGCCGCCATCGATTTGAAGAAGTGACAAGCCTCCGGACAACAGACTGCCGAGGTCGACCGATAATAGAACGCCAGCCACATTCAGCGCTGGGTCGAGCGGGCCACCAGTGCCGTCCAGCCAGTCGCCGGAATTGAGCGTAAAATTGAGTCGGGACGATGACGAGTCGAATGCAACATCGATGGAATCTGTTGATCCGTCAAATCCATCCAGCGTCAGCGCATTGCCGATCAGCGCGAAGGTCGCATCTGGCAGTCGACGATCTTCAAGTCGAACAACATTCAGCTTCCTGCGGCGAAGACGCTGATGATGATCGATCCATGCAGCAAGCTGTCGGCGAATCTGTTTAAGGGTGTCCTGCAGACTCATGTCGGCTCTCAGCGAAGGTTGACGTAACTTCGGTGTTGACTCAATTCCCGGGACCCAGATCGAGGATCCTGAACCGTGGCACCATTCATTCGTGATCGGGTCGCAAGCATCTCAGCAGTTCAGGACTGACTCCTCGCCTGCTCTCATTTTTTCAATTCCAGCCAGACTTTACGGGCAGGCAGAGACCCTTCGCCACACATGTTCCTTGGTCTCGTCCCACAGCCGGAGGCCCGGTTCGCACCTCAGAATGGTGGTCTTCTTTTCCGATTCCGACATGTTTCCCTGACGCAACGAACGTGCCCTGTTGTGGCAACCCCTGCTGCACTCCCGTACCAGCCGGGTTTTCCGGTACATCTTGAGGCAGAAAGCGTTCGGATTCTGCAGAGTAAAACGACTGAATCGATTGATTCTCACATACTTAGGCTGCGTACAGGCTGACGTCGATAATCACACTGTGGGTAATCACCCCGACTTTGGAAAAACGGAGTTCTCCATGAATGGTGTGTTTTCCCCCATTTCGATCAGCGCGGTTGTAGCATGCTGCATGTTTTTGCAAACCTCGCAGGCGCCCGCAGAGGGTCCTCTTTCGGAATCTTTTGACTGTTTTTCGGCGGATTCGGACAACCATTGCCCCGGTGTCGAGGCCTCGACCCCGTACTTTATCGTCTTCGAAATCCTCGACTATGTAACGCTCATCCCGCAGGCAGCCTTCAGTGA
>JBKDRW010000320.1:0-2295 GCA_046341255.1 Planctomycetota bacterium | reverse complement strand
TGAAGGTTCAGGACTTCGCGCCGTGCGGATCAGCATCCGTCGGCCGAAGTCCGGCGGTCAGCCTGATCAGGCGGTCTCTGTCGTCGTGTGGGTTCCTGCGGAGGTGGCCGGAAGATGAGACGCAGACTCGCAGCTGTTCCCTCTGCAGCACGCACCGTTCGTCCGCGCCGTGGCGGAAAGCTGATCATTCAGGTCATGGTTCACATGACACTGTTGTCCGCAATGCTGGGACTTGGCGGGTTCTGTCTCCATGCGGCACTGCGCATGGATCGGTCAGACCTGAAGGATTCCTTTCTGATTCGATCGCTGCTGCGGTGCGAACGCCAGCTTCGACAGGATGCCTCGAAGTCGAGAATCGTGGTGAATTCAGCCTCGTCAGTCACTTTTGTCCGGAACGAAAGGGTGGCCATTGTCTGGACAACTGATCGAGGTGTCTTGACACGCGAGCTGTCTGAAGCTGGTCAGTTCAAGTCGCGAGATCAGTTTCCGTTCCCTGCCGGAACAGCAGTGGAGTTTCGTTCTGATGATTCTGTCACGGCCGTCATTCGCATCACTGAGCCGACAGATCTGGTGAAATATGCAGAAGCCGCTGACGGAAGTGCTCATCGAACGAAGCCTGAAGGAGCCGTTCATCCCCCGGTGCCTGACGGCGCTGCGACGAATCGGGCTGTGGAGATTTTTCTGCGAGGACTTCCATGAAACGAGCGTCATCCATCAGGCTTTACGCTTGCGGCATCCATGCCCGCAGGGGCGCTATCTCAGTGATGGCGGTTGTCGTGCTGGTCATCGTGTCACTTCTTGTCAGCCAATACGTTCGAAGGGCGCTGAATGATCGTCGGTACACACGCAGTGAAGCGGAACGGCTGCAGGCTGAGTCGCTGGCGGATGCCGGTCTGCAGTGGGCACAGACATCTCTCGGGGCTGATGGATCGTGGCCGGGAACGACCTGGGAACTGCCAAAGGGAACCATCAGTCAGACAAAAACAGGTCGCGTGACGATCTCTGTCAAAAATGGCACTTGTACGGTGATCGCGCGATACCCGGCAGACAGCACGACTCCGGTCCAGGTGACGCGATTCGTCGACGTGAGTGAACTGACGAAACAGCAAACAAAACTCTGATGATCTGCATTCGATTCTGAATTCAATTTTCCGGATGAGAAGACCATGGCAAGACACGCTTATCGCAGCCGCATGCGGGGATTCACTCTGATTGAACTCCTTGTGGTGATCGCGATCATCGCGATTCTGATTTCTTTACTTCTTCCCGCTGTGCAACAGGCTCGGGAAGCCGCACGCCGGACTCAGTGCAAGAATAATCTCATGCAGATCGGACTCGCACTGCACACATACGAGTTGGCTCATGAGGTCCTCCCGCCGGGATGTGTCAACCCGGAAGGACCGATTCTGAACGTCGAAGAAAAGTACCACATGTCGTGGGCGGTGCAGTTGCTGCCTGCGTTAGAACAATCGGCCTTGTTTGGTCGAATTGATTTTTCGGAGGGGGCCTATGGTCCCGCGAATGGTCCGATAAAACTTGTGAGAATTGCTGCTTTCGAATGTCCGAGCGATCCCCATCGGAGGGCAGGGGCCATGAACTATGCCGCCTGTTTCGGTGGTGATGATGTGCCGATTGATGTGAACAACAACGGGCTGCTGTTTCTCAACAGCAGTGTGGGGTATGAAGCGATCCACGACGGTGCCTCAAATACGATTATGGCCGGTGAGAAGGTCGCGATGGAAGGTACGATGACCGGTTGGATGTCCGGGACCATGGCAACTCTGCGCAATACCGGCGTCGCAATCAACAATGGCTGGGATGTCAATGGTGGAGGCAATCGGGGCCCGCGAAGCGTGGGTGTTCCGCCTTCCAACACATCGACCAGCGGTTACAGCAGTTACCATAACGGCGGTGCTCAGTTTGTTTTCGCCGATGGTTCGGTGAAATTCCTGAGCGAGAATATCAATCCGCAAACCTACACAAGGCTCGGTAATCGCGAGGATCTCGAACTCGTTGGCGAATTTTGAAGGTGCGTGCAGAGCCTCGAGTGTCCTCAAACGGCAAGAGGCTTCCTCTGCGTGCTTCCAGTATGAACCGGTTGCCCGATGGCATGGTCGAGGTCAGCGGGAAGCCGTTCATAAATCATGTTTCGATTCTGATCAATCACGCGACCCCGGAATGACCTTCGTTGAGATTTCCTTGCCGTCACGAACCACGACGATTTCGACTTCCTGCCCCGCCTTGAGCGCTTCGATGGCATATGTGTAGTCGTAAATGTTTTCGATCTTCTTTCCG
>JBKDRW010000319.1:0-12647 GCA_046341255.1 Planctomycetota bacterium | reverse complement strand
GCATTTGACAATTTGTATGTGAACATGGTGCGAGCCGGTGAAGCGGGCGGTGCACTCGAAATCATTCTGAAACGACTGGCTGAATTTAAAGAGAAAGCTCAGTCGCTGAAACGCAAGATCACGGGTGCCATGATTTATCCGGCGGCCGTGATCACCGTTGCGGTGACCATCGTGTCGTTCATTATGATTTACATCATCCCGAAGTTTAAGGAAATCTTCCTTGGTTTCGGTGTGGAGTTGCCGGCCATCACGCAGCTGCTGATCGGCTGTTCGGACTGGATGATGGCATATTGGTACATGCTGTTCATTGGTCCGATCGGATTTTGGCTCTTCGTGAAAATTGTGAAAAAGAACAAAACGGGGGCGTATGTGGTCGACTGGATCTCTTTACGCATACCGTTGCTGGGGAAAATCTTACATATCGGGACCATTGCGCGCGTGACGCGAACACTGGGAACACTTATTTCCTCAGGTGTGCCGATTCTGGAGGCTCTGCTGATCTCGCGTGACACGGCAGGCAATGCGGTGTTTGTGCGAGCCTTTGACAACATTTACGCGGCGATTCGTGAAGGGGAAACCATCGCGGTGCCGCTGAAAGAATCAAGAATCGTCGATGACCTCGTGGTCAACATGGTGGACGTCGGCGAAGAAACGGGTGCGCTGGATGACATGCTTTATAAGGTGGCCGACGTGTACGACGAGGAAGTCGAAGTGCGAGTCGAAAGCCTTGTGAGCCTGTTGGAACCGATCATGGTTGTGGTCCTCGGTTTGATCGTGGGCTTTATCGTGATTGCGTTGTTCATGCCGCTGATTCAGCTGCTCAACGACCTCGCATAGTCGGAACAAGAACTTCGCCACCGACTTCATGTCGGTGGAAACCGGCCTCCGCACGACCGCGATCTGAATCGACGTGGAAGCCGTTGGTTGTGCAAAAGCCTTCAACCACCTGGGTCAACCAGGCGGCGAAAATCAAAGAAACTTCCCCAAGTCCCTTCTCCCATGTTGAGGGGAGAAGGTGGCTGTAAGGCCGGATGAGGGGACTTCAGTCCTGAAGATCAATGAGCACCGACAATTTGCCCGGGAAGCCTCCCATGCGACGAGCCACCACCACTGCCAACCGACGGACACCCCGCAGCGGTTTCACCCTGCTCGAGCTGCTGATCGTGATCGCGTTCATTGCGATTCTCGTCTCGTTGCTGACGGTTGCGATTGTCGGGGCGAGGAAGCGGGTTCAGCTGGCGGCCGTTTCGGCGGAGATCACTCAACTGGACCAGGCGATCGCGTCCTTCAAGGCGCGATTCGGAATTGAGCCGCCCAGCAGTCTGACGATCCCGACCTCGGCGACCGGCTGGTCCCCGGAAGATCGTCAAAAGGTGCTGCGTGTTTGGGATCAGTTTGATTTTGCAACGCTTGGTGGGTTCCCCGGCGGTTACCCCACGGCCGCCGTCCATTTGAATGGCGCCGAGTGTCTGGTGTTTTTTCTCGGGGGTGTAAACACGGGAACACCCACGGCGCCAGCTTTGACGGGGTTTTCCAAGAATCCAAGGACACCGTGGAACAAGGACGGAGCGAATCGAGATACGCCGTTCTACGACGGATTTGACGCCAGTCGTCTGGCGGACGTCGATAACGATTCGGCTCTTGAATTTCTCGATTCCTTGCCTGGGCAGACGGCACCCTTTCTTTACCTCAGCAGCCAGGGGAAGAGCTACCGCAAGGCGAACAATCCTGCCGCGTGGGATGATTACGATGTGTATGGCATGAATGATGCAAAAGATCTGAAGGGCTGTTACCTGCAGGCCGACGGGAAGACTCCTGAAAGGGCGTCCGGTTACCAGATCATTTCTCCGGGGAGTGATGCATCTTACGGGACGGGTGGCATCTACAAGGATGATGGCGCGGAACTGACGGGTGCTCGTGAGGCAGAAGCGGACAATATCACCAACTTCGCTGGTGGCGTTCTGAAGAAGTAGGCAACGGTACGTGTCTGGTCTGTGGTAAACAGGTGGATTCAATGAAAGTGAACTCGATCAAACTCAGGCGACGACGAGCATTTACATTGCTCGAGCTGTTGATCGTTGTTGGCATCATTGCCCTGTTGATGTCGATGTCGGTTGTGGTGATGCTGGGGTTCCTCGACCAGGCCGAAGAAGAAGCCACCAATGCGACCATTCAGAAGATCAACAAGATCCTGGAACAGCGAACGGAAGCGTTCGATCGGGCGTTCGTTGGTGCGAGACGAAACACGGCGATCACCCTCATGAAGGTTCAGTTGCAGGATCCGAATGGTGATGGAGATCGGTCTGACGGCGTGTTCGGTGTGAAGGATGCGGTCGTTGAGATTCTGGCCAAAAAATGGGCCTATCGATACGAGTTTCCACAGCGATTTGAAGAACGACTGTTGTTGGATCCCGCGGCGTCTGTGCCCGGCCTGCCGCAGTCCATGTACCTCGCCATTCTTGCACCGGCCATTCGAGCTGAACTGGGGATCGCCGATACTGTTCCACTGACAGACCCTTCCATCGTCACCCCAGCGATCGCACGTTTTGGGAATCGTGAAACGGCGGGAATCACAGACAGTTCGGAGCTTCTGTATTTCTCGCTGCTGAAATCCACGAACTTTGGCTCGGCGGCGGTCGATGATGACCGCTTCAGTGCTGTGGAGATTCAGGACACGGATAACGACGGGCTGCCCGAGTTTGTCGACGCCTGGGGACAGCCGCTTCGCTATTATCGGTGGCCGACGCGGCTGATTGATACGGATCCCCCAGTTCCATTTCAGCCAAACTTTGCAGATCTGAACGACCCAACCGACATCGCGATTGACACCAATGGCGACGGTGCGATCGATACTGGCGTGCGGCGGATTACGTCCCTGGAGCGACAGGTTGCCAACATGCTGCTCAAAGGGTTGCCGCCGGCTCCGTTTATGCTTCCCAACAACGCGATGCCTCGCGATGCTCTGTTAACCGATCCCGACGATCCGGTCGGACGGTTGTATGCGGAACTTGAGTATCTGGACGGGACGAATGGGAAGCCGCTGCTGGCAGCG
Source organism: Planctomycetota bacterium (assembly GCA_046341255.1). GTDB lineage: Bacteria > Planctomycetota > Planctomycetia > Planctomycetales > Planctomycetaceae > SXXK01. The sequence continues at coordinate 9,595 of JBKDRW010000319.1, read as the reverse complement.
GAATTCAACGAAACGAAGTACCACACTCCGGATACGTTTCATGCTCCCCTTGTTGTCTCTGCTGGAATTGACGGTCGTCTGGGACTTTATGAACCCACTGATACGGCCAATAAGGGGCATTTGGCCGCATATAACATGACTCTCGGGTTCGACCAGATCATGGAAGACGTCTCGGACAATATCAGCAGTCGCAACAAAGTGTCGGGAGGTCGGCAATGATGCGTCACTCTCATCGGACACGGTCACCGCATTGGAGACTGCGAGCACCACAAAGTCGCCGAGCCTTCACGCTGATTGAACTGCTGGTCGTCGTGACGATCATGCTGCTGTTGCTGGCAATGACGGTCGCTGCGGTGAATTTCAATCGAGACGCGGAGCGAGTCACCAGTGCGGCTTTGCATGTGCAGTCCTTTCTGAATGGGGCTCGCGATCGAGCGATTCATGCGGGTGAGCCTCGAGGTGTGAGGTTCTTTCTGGATCGAGCCAACTATCGAGCCGTCAGTTCGATGGCTTATATTGACCCTGCCGAATATTGGACGGACGGAACCATTCAGTTGCGGCGTTGGGATGCCAACGATGACGGTGTGACCGATCCCGGTCCCGTGGATATTATCGGCGATGGATCTGCCAATGAAGATCCAACGCAGGTTCGAGTGGTGGCGGGGGCCGACCCCGGTTGGTGGGAATTGAAGCGACGTGGCCTGTTGTTTGATGGACTTCGCGTCCGTATTCCCGCGGGGACAACCGGCACCTGGTACTCTGTGAACACCCGGCTGATTGACATCCTGTCGCCGAAAACTCCTGTGCAGAAACTGATTCTGGAGATTCCGTATTCGGATCCCGGTGATACCCAGGTGGATCGAGCAGTCGCTTACGATTCGAGTGGTCCGGTCGATTACGAACTGGAATTGGCTCCGCGGATTCTGCCCATGGATCCGGTCAAGCTTCCCGCGGACACGATCATTGATCTGGATGCGTCGCAATTGCCTCCGGGCTGGCGGCCATTTGGAACGAGCAGCGGTGCGAACTCGGGAAATCTGCAGTATTCACAGTTCATGGATATTGTGTTTTCACCGAGAGGCAATGTGATCGGTAATGCCGCTGCTGGTGGAGTGATTCACTTCTACATTTGCGACTCGAATGATTCGGTCACCCTGAAGGAAAGCTTTGTTGCCTCGCTGGGGAATGCCACGGGGAATACCGCAAAGATGCAGTTTACGGAAAACGGAATGCCGATGGAAGTGGGCCGAGTGCTGGCGTTCAACGAAATGGTCCGCAGCGGAATCCCATTTGTCCCGACCTCTGCAATCAGAACTTCAAAAGCTTCGTGGCTTGTGGATCATCCCGACGATAACCCGTATCTGGTGCGGGATCGATCGATTGTCTCCGTCTTTACGCAGACCGGTGGCGTGGCGATTCACAAAGTCAACGTCAACGATTCGGACTTTACGGGGATCGAAAAGGATCCTTTCATGTTTGCGGAAACCGGAAAGGGTGGGCTATGAAAACCAACGCTTTCCAGATGGCTCGGCACACAGGCTCGTTTGGCGAGTTGCCTGTGTTCACAGCCCGGTCTTCCCCACGATCTTCGGAAGCACAGCGTACCGGTCGATTCACACGCACCGCTCGCCGTTCTGGGAAGACGAATGATGGGCGGCAGAGTGGCGCCACATTCTCTCGCTCGGGTGTGACGCTGACTGAAGTGCTCATGTCGCTGATGATCATGAGTATTGGCGTGTCAGCGGTGGCGGTGCTGTTCCCGATTTCTGTGCTTCGCTCGGTTCAGGCGACCCAATTGACAAATGCGGCCATCCTCCGGGAGAACGCTCGGACGCTGGTCGAAATGAAGCCGGAACTGGTGTTTGACCCCGATGGTGATGGCAACTACCAGGAACATCTTGGTGCTCGAAAAGAGTTAAAGTACATCGTTGATCCGACTGGTTACTACGCGATGACATCCAACGGGATGACGTATGCCACGTTCCCGAGTCTTTCGGCCGGCAATAATGCAACCATCGCCAATCAGGATGCGCAGCGAGGTGCGGCAGACTGGTTTGGGAATCTGGATGCGAATGGCGATGGTGTTCCGGAATCACTCGCCGTGCTTCCACGATTTGACGCAGGCATCCGCTATGGCTCGATCAACAATCCCAATTTCCCCGTTGGGTTTCGGCCGGCAGGGGGAGATCCTGAGGAGCTGCGAGCTTTGAGGGCCCTGGCGGCCAATGTTTCCAAGCTGGGTGATGCGTGGGACACGCAGGTCGAAAGCATTCCGATCGAGTACTTGTTTGCGAATGGCTCGTCGGGAATGACGGCAGCTCCGGGAGCGGCCATCACGGGTGTTCGTTTTCCGGTCGATGTGGATTTGTCGGCTGTTCCCACCGGCCGATCACTGATCCCGGTGGTGGGGTCGACCGCCATCATCCCGGACCCGGAAACGTGTCGTGTCGTGGTGTTCTCCGTCGACGGCAATTTCAGTGCTTCACTGCCTTTGACTCAGATCGTCGGTTCCGATGTGATTTGGTCCGAAGACGTCAATCAGAACGGGGCACTTGATGCTCTGGAAGATCTGAACAAAAACGGCACGCTGGATATTCGGCGACTTCCGGATCAGTTTCTGGTCTTCAATGCGTCGACAGGATCCTATGAATACCAGATCGGTCGAGTGGTCCTGCAGTCGTCTCGCACGCAGGATTACAACTGGTTGTTGACCGTTCGCCGAGGGCGAGATGGGCAGACTCGTGGGATTGATGTCGTTGTCACGCACAACAAAGGACTGACGCCTGCGGATGAGCGAGCCTATTCGGCCCAGTTTACGGCCGGTTCCAGTCTGCTTTCCGTTCATGCGGCCGGTGGACTGGTGGAACCTGGTGGTGAGCTGGCGCAGCCGGGCCTGCGCAAAGGTGGATACGTTCTCGATGTGTCGAATGCACGATGGTATCGCATTCAGGCTCACCGTCAGTCGCCGACGGTCAAGGTGGGCACAACCACCGCACCGGGTTATCTGATTAACCTTGAAACCAGTGCCATTGAGTCCGCGGTGGGGGCTGCTGTGTTCATTCCGGGCGTTGTGGACGTCTATCCCGCAGGTTCTCTGACCATTCCGATGAATCTGTGAGAGTTGAGGATTCCATGAGACTCATGAAACAAACAACTCTGCATCGACCGGCACGGAAAGGCCATTCGGCGGCTTTCACGCTGGTCGAAATGCTGGTCTCGGTCACACTGGTGCTGCTGATGATGACGCTGTTCGCGTCGATGTTTCAGCTCGCCACGGGGAGCATGACCAAACAGCGAGGCATCTCGCAGCTGGATCAGTCGGCACGCGTCCTTGATACGGTGGTTCGACGTGACTTCCAGAAACGGACATTCCGATATGCACATCCGTTTTATCCCGGAGAAGACTCAGCGACATCGCCGACATCATTCGCCAATCGAGCGGGGTACCTGTACTTTTCCACGAATGAACCCGGCGGGATTGATGATCTTGTGCAATTCACCGTGGATGCCAACATCCTGAACGAATCTCAGGACGCGACTCCGTATTTCGGTCGGGCGACCGAATTGCTGGATCGAGTGACAGCCGGCAATAACGGACTCCGCGCGAGTCCGAATCAGCCGGAAGCGGACGACGGAACGCTGACACCCAATTCCATTTCAAGCGGATCGACGGCGGAGATCTGTTACTTCATCCGCAATGGCAACCTGTATCGGCGAATCAACCTGATCCGGGAACCTCTGAAAGTGGCTGGCCAGAATCTGGGCCCCCAGCCCACATCGCGCGGGGGGTACGATTTCTTCTGTGGTTACGCAAATCCTGCCACGCCAGGGTCCTATGACGGACTCTATGCAACGACCATCAACGGTTTGACCAACGACTTTTATCGTGATTTTGACCTGACGGCGTTCCGATCGCTGCCCGACGGGAACGGCAATCGATCGGCAACGGTTCTGGGTGTTGGTTCCCTTGGGAATGAGTCCAGCGGTGCTGCTTCGGAAGTGTTTGCGAACCCCGGACGGCGATTTGGGTTTGATCCGTTCACGGGCCTTTCGAGGGAGCACACCCAGATGCCTGTTGCCGGAGTGGCCTCACGTTTTCTGGGGCGCTTCCTTCACGCGGAAACATCTGCGTTGAATTTCAACTGGCCGCAGCAAACGGCCCGTGATGAAACGGGGGTGGCGGCTGACTCGGGGCAGGTCCTTCGAGTGGACTTGAACTTCGATGGATCATTTGATGTCACGACCAACGGAAATCCATTTGACGTGGCTGGATGCCCTTTGGCGTTGAACCCTCTGAATGGAGTCGTCTCGAGCTTTGATAACGCCACGGGTGCGGGAGTCGAAGGGCGAGGCGGAATCCGGCGGGCTGAAGATTTGTTGCTGGCGAACGTTCACGAGATGAAAGTGGAGCTGTGGGACAATCGCCTCCAGCGTTTTGTGCCACCGGGGCATACTTACTTCAACGCTCAAACCGGTCAGGCCGGGGACTACCATGTGCTTCGCAATCTGAACAACGGCTATGGGCCGAGGCCGGGGGTCAACGTTGGAACCGTGTTTGATACGTGGCATTCCAAGGCTGCGACTGCGGGGACGATGGATGCCACTGGAGCTGCCAAGGCTGCTCCATACATCGCTTACCGGTATTACCCGCCGACTGTCAGTCAGTCGCCTCCGGGACCGCTTCCAGCGACATTTCCCAATGCCGTGACCAGTTATTGGGCGTCAGGTCAGAACTATTCCGTTTCTCCCGGCAACGGAAGTGTTGTCTTTGGTCGAAAGAGTCTCAGCTATCCCGGTTTTGACGTCGATTCAAACGGCATTTTTCATTGGATACAGGATGCGACAGGCATCCCGCCACAAGCATACCAGATCGCCTATCGTGCGATCGGTGGGAATGACATCGACGGGGATGGAAACTATACGTCTGGCACGCAACTGCCAAACTTTCCAGCGGCACCTGGCCGACGATTTACAGACGGTGAAATCATCTGGGAATCGTTTGATAATCGTGTGCCATTGAAGTCGATTCGCCTGACCTTCCGATTCCTCGACAAGCAGTCGGACAACATGCGAAATCTCTCGTTAATTATTCCGATGACGGAGACGGTTCAATAGTCGGCGTTCGTTCGACTCAAGTCTCCCATTTCGTCTGCTCGATCCCCTGCGGTTCACGCCGCACCTTCGGGAGCTGTCAGTCATGAAGCCATTTCACATCGATTCTCCGCCGTCGCGACACCATCGCCGCGGTTCGACGCTGATTATCGTGATCGCATTGCTCGGTCTGTTGTCCTTTGTCGGGATGGTCTTCTTTTCGTTTGCGACGTCGGAACGATCGGCCGCAGAGTATTTCAGTGACGACAAAAAGAGCATCGTGGACGAGCCGGACAACGTGTGGGACCACCTTCTCCGCCATGTCATCGCTGGTCCCTCGGATCGCCCGATGGACCGATTGAGCATCCTCCGGAGTCCCAACCGGGCTCACAGCATGCTGCACAATATGGTTGGCACGGATATGTCACCGTACTCGGGCGAGGGAATTCAGGTTCGCTACAATGCCGCCGGGCTTCCGGAAGTGATCGGACCTTCGGGAAATGACTGGCTGGAGTTTGTCGATTCGCCCGTTGCCCGGAATGGCAATGAGAACCGTACCATTGCCCGACCATCCATGGATGTGGACTATACCTATCCTGATCTCAATAACATGTTCCTTGCCTATCGCGGCTGGGCGATTCGAGACAACGGTCCGGGCAATACTCCGCAGTTTGAACGTGTCCCGGTGATCATCCCGTCGTTCGTTCGCCCGCAGTATCTGAAGTCCAGTCAGACAAACGGGGTGGCGGGCAACGATACACCGACCGACATCAACTGGGCCTCGGCGTTTAATGGCACGAATCGGGCGACCGCGGTTTACGGTCAGCGTTCTTTCCGCCCGCATCCGCAGCATGTGACCGGCTTTCGTCCGGATGGCACACCCATCTTTCGTTACCTGACGGATGCGGAGGCGGCGGCCATGTCTCCTCCATTGCTCAGCGGTGGTTTCCCATTTCTTCCGGCGGACAATCAGGTTGGCAAGGCGGGGGGGAATAATGGCATTCGCGGAGAGATGGGGATCTGGACCGGGTCTGATCCAGAAGCTTACGAACTGGATGCGGACAATGATGGCGACGGGATTCGCGAAGGCATCTGGCTGGACACGAACTTTCCAGTGCAGGAACACATTGACTCGTCCAATACGCGTCGGCTCTATACGGTTCTGCACTCGGTGACGATTTATGACCTCGATGCTCTGATCGACCTCAATGTGCATGGGAATCTTGCTGGACTGAGTCGGTCGGGAAGCCTCCAGGGTCTCGCGCAGTCGGGAGCGTTTGATGTTCGATATCTGTCACAATCCAATCTGGGACTCGGTCCCAATGAAGTGAATCCGCTGCCTGCCTTGCGAGCGAATGTGGCCAACCTGATCAATCCGGGGGGAGCGTTCGCATCTCTCGATCGAGTGCGAGAGCAGATGGTGCACGGATTCGGCATCAATCCGATGAGTTACGTCGGTCCGACGACGGGGCAACCGCTCAGCGGCGTCACGCAGGCCAATATGGAATTCATCTGGTTGCTGACGGGACGTGCGGATGTTTCGGGGGGCGTGCGATCGTCCTTCGCTTCTAATAAGCTCGATGATCTTCTGCCGGGTCGTTGGGGTGAATCGGATCGGCTGTTCAATGCGGTCAAGATTGGCGGCACATTTCTCGTGGCCGATCTGCCTCGTCCTGGAAAGCCCGGAGATGCCCAGGCGACGGGGACGAGCGGCATTCGCTTCGGTGGAAACCTTTCGTCCGCAGGGCGTAACGGCTTTGATGACAATCAGGATCGGTATGACAGCGAGGTTCAGTCGTCTTTGGGGCGTGTACGACCATTCGGGACTCCGATGGACTACGCCGGAACCGGCCGGGTCAGCACATCTTCTGTCAATGGTTTCAACGCCTCGGGACGATTCACGTTCGCCGGCGGTTCTGATCTCCGGCTGCCAGTCCTGCACCGAGATTCTGCGACGGTGGGGCCGGAGCGATTTCTTGGATTTCCCGGTTACTCGTTTGTACGCGACTACAACGCGACACCCGCACGCTACATCTACGGGCAGAATGGTGTTTATGATCAGGGAACCGGTGATGACCTGATTGCCAACCCTCAATATGACCCGCTGTTTGAGGATCCATTGGAAGTCATCTTTGATCCGGAACTGGCGGATCGCCGCTTCGATCAGATTTTTGGCCCACAGGACCTGTTCGCACTGCATATGACGGATGCGGACATCACATCGGCACCGGAGCAGCCGAGTGACCGCCTGACGAAACTTGCTCCCTATGCGCTGGCCACAGGAAGCGCGCCGTTTCAGTTTAATGAGCAGATGATTCCCGGTGTTCGTGGGCGATTCACCACCGTGTCCAATTCCCTGCATCGGTTTCTGATGAGAAGTCCGTTCGGTGCCGATGGAAAACCGGGCGACGCTGGCGTCGATGATGATGGCGATGGCACGACTGATGAGCCGGATGAAGTGATTTTTGAAACCTCACCGGGTGTGCGCGGCTATAAGGATCAGGACCTGCTCAGTCGCTGGTGGGAATTTACTGCAGATGCAGATGGCCAGGATGCGGACGGCGATGGCTTCCCCGATGGTGATGGCAACTTCGAGTTTCCACCGGCATTCGCCACAGGAACATCTGTCGCGCGTCCGTATGGGCCAGCCGATCCATTTCGCCCGCAGGTTCGGCGGATGCTGACAATGGAATCGGGTGAGAGTCGCGGTCTGATGGGGCAAATGCCGCTGAGTCCGAATCATCTGTTGGATGTGGAGCGGAATGCTCAGACTCCGGCAGAGGGGACAAAAGACTTTCAACGTTACATGCAGCGTGCCGGGTTGCGATTCCGACCGCTGACCGATCACCCTCTGGAATCCGAGACGGCCGGCGTCACTTCGATCCCCACATATGATTCCGCGAATCCTGTTGCGTTTCCGCCGAAGTCAGTGGAAGAACGCGAGTTCTGGGCTCGACGGGACCGACAGAAACTGGCTCGCGATATCTACACGATTCTGTACATCACAGGTGGGGCGGAATTTGATACAGCGAATCCTCGCCTGATCCGTGATTATACGAAGTGGAACGATCTGTCTCAGCCCTCACGCCTGTACTCGCACCAGCAACTACGTCGCATGGCACAGTTTGCTGTGAACCTTGTCGATGCGATGGATGCAGACAATGTCGTCACCAAATTTGAGTACGACAAAAACCTCGGTCCAGACGGAAGTGGTAACAATCCGGGCTGGAATCTGGATGATGACCCGTTCACAACCAATGTGACAAATGCGACGTTCGGGTTCCTGGAGGGAACAGCTTCTGCCGATCCAGCGGTAACTGCGAATGGATTGTATCCTGAAGATGGGCTGGAGCGAGGTGTCGTCTATGGCGTGGAAGCTCAGGAACTGGCTTTCAGCGAAACCCTGGCGGTTCGATCGCAGATCTTTGATCCGATGTTCTCGAACAATACCCAGATGGCACATGACGAAATGACGGATGAACTCAATTTTCTGCATGTCGAACTGCAGAATCTTCGGCCGACGCCAGTGGAATTGGCGGGTACCAACACTGGAACGACGAATGAAACTTTTGCCATCTGGCAATTGGCTCGTGCGGACCGGGCGGGCGATATCTCCGATGCCGAGCAGGACCCCACGACATTGACTCACACGCTCGCGTTGATGCAGGGCAATACTGCCGTATCAGGCGGCAAGCGATTCACAATCGCCGTGGCGTCGAAGGAAGGTGATCCGGGCAATACGGATCCAACGCAATGGGCGACGGCTGATCTCTATGCAGACTACGACAAGGACAACGATTTCGAACTGGTGTCGCCCGATGTGACTGCGGGCAGCGTCAATATCGGGGATACCGTGACGCCTCACGCGGATCTGGATCTTGTTCACACGTCTCATGTGTCGCGGTGGCGAGGTGCGGGGAACAGTCAGCAGCCTGGTGTCTTCTGTGACAATCTGCAGGTCTACAAGGGCAACGATAATTTTGGATATTCCGCGGCTGCAAGTCAGGACGGGTTCGATCTGATTCTTCGCCGCCGGATGAATCCGGCGATGCCCGAACTCCCGCTGGCTGAGAATCCTTGGATCGAGGTCGATCGTACCCGCATCGTGTTCGAGAATCTGTTTCAGGCGGAAATGAACATGATGACTATGATGGACGAAATGGTGCTGAAACTCGAGGATGCGCCGTCACGGGAACGTTCGGAATCGATCGCTTCGACAACGACAACAACGTACAGCCAGTCATCGGATACAGACTCTCAGCCGTGGAGATTCCACACGATTGGCAGTGATCGAAACTCGGTCGCGTCGGTGTTCAGCTATCAGCAGGTGCACTTTGATCGTGAGTACAGTTCATCGATCGAGTTTCTCAATCTCCCTGTGATTGGGCCTCAATTTCTTACGCATCGCTTTGAACGAATGCGGCAATCACCGTATCGACAGGTTCTGGACGGTGGCAGCGTACCGCAGCCTTCCCTGATCATGTCTGCCGAAGCCATGTTTCTG
>JBKDRW010000318.1:0-18983 GCA_046341255.1 Planctomycetota bacterium | reverse complement strand
ATATAATAGGGTGGCACAATCAACAGGGCGTCGGCACCGGCCGACTCGGCAAATCTGGATAACTGAATCGTGCGTGCCGTCGAATAATCATGAGTCCCGGCCACGACAGGCACCCGCCCCGCAATCGCTTCAAGCGCGGCTGCCAGCATGCGTTCCCGATCAGCACACTCGAGCGCCGGGAACTCTCCGGAGCTGCCGAGTGGTGAAATGGCATCGACACGCTCACTGATCAGCCAGTCGATGTGCGGTTTGAGTCGTTCCAGCCACAAACTTCCGTCCGGCCGAAAGGGCGTGATGGATGAAGCACAAACCCCGCGAAACAACGGCTTGGGCATTACTGAATCCGATCTGTCAACGAATGAGGAGAGACTTCAAACTCCTGCCGCGAACCCGCGACGCCTCATTCTTGCAGGATTTTCGTTCAATTTCACCCAGTTCACGCAGAATTCCGCCTGCCAGATGCAGACCTCGCAAGTCGCGGCAACGTGATCCGGTCAAACCCAGGGCCGACATGCAATTCGATTCAGCCCATCCAATGAGGCGGCTGCTTTCGAACCATTACAGAAGTGGCCCGACAAGTCTTGCGAGGTTTTCAATGAATCGCTGCGTCGTGCCACGTCGCTGCCACTGCGACAGATCGGGCGCGTGGGAATTGAGCAGGTACTGTTCCTGCAGCTCACGCAGTTCTGTGGTCACCTTGCGGGAATAGATCGCCAGTGTGATTTCAAAGTTGAGCAGAAAACTGCGAGGATCCAGATTGACTGATCCGAACAGACTGACTTCCCCGTCAATGGTAATCGATTTTGTATGCAGCAGACCGGCATCAAAATGGCGGACCTTGACTCCAACCGCCTGCAGATCTCCCTGAAAGACCCGAGTCGCATGCCGAACAAGCCACGAATCGATTCGCGTCGGAACGATCAGCGTCACATCCACTCCGCGATCAACCGCACACAGCAGTGCGCCAAGCAAAAATGTATTCGGAACAAAATACGGCGTAGTCAGAACGATCTCTCGTCTGGCACTGAAGATCGCAGTAAGAAGCAGACGCTCCAGTTCATGCTTCTGCATGGTTGGCCCTGATGGAATCACCTGTACAGAACAGGTGCCACACACACTGCCCGGGGTAATCGCCTGACGAGACGGCGGAACTTCCTTTCCCTCCTGGGCCCAGTCACCAAGAAATGTCATGCTGAGAGGCTCGACCGCCGGACCTTCGACGCGCATCATGGCGTCCACCCAGGCTCCGACATTGGCCTCTTTCTTAAAATATCTTGGATCGGCCATATTCAGGCTGCCCGTGTACCCAATCGCATCGTCAATCACAATGATCTTGCGATGCATCCTCAGATCGACGCGGGCAAATAATGCTCGAATCAGACCGGCCGGAAGAGCAGTCCGCACTTCGATCCCGGCAATTTGAAGCTGCTTCGCCCGAGGACTTCTGAGAAACTGCTGACCGCCAACAGCATCCACCAGCATACGACACTGAACTCCCCGTCCGGCTGCCCGGATCAGAGCCTCTTCAATTTCGGTGACGAAGCCTCCCTCACTCCAGATATAAAATTCGAGATGGCAATGGTGCCGCGCCTGATTGATGTCCTGAATCAGACGACTGGCAACCAATGACCATTCGTGAAGAAGCTCAACATGGTTGCCACCAATCACGGGCGATTCGAAGGTGGACATGGCCGCTCGAGCAATTTCCTGTCCGCTGCTGATCGATTCGAGATAGACCTTGTTGCCTGCCACGAGTTCATCACGCCACGAACGCATCTGCTCAGACGTCTGATGTGCCCGCCTCAGTCGCCAATGACCAAGACGCAATTCACCAAACAACAGATACAGGATGATACCCACCCCCGGAAAAACCAGCACAACCAGCACCCAGGCAAGCGATGTGGATTCCGGCAGTCGTCGCATGACGATCCGAAACGAGAGCCCGATGCAGAGGATCAATTCCAACGTAATGAACAACAGGCCAAACCACGTCGAATCGTTCATAAGGGTCCACCGCTCTGCGTGCCAGCAAACCCGATTGAAGCCTGATCTCCCCTCGAACGAGGGACGGCTTGTTCCCGAAATCATTCTTCTGAAATGACTCGAAGAGCCTCGCTGAAATTCGCAAAGGCATGGGGACTGGCATCACTGACATGATGATAGGTTGAACGCGCACCCTCTTGCTACAGACACGGCCGGTGGACTCCGAAACCAGTTGCCTTTGCTCATGCACGGACCATCATCAGACATCGCGCGAGGAGAGTCGCCCTGCTAAATCCGTGCAATGGCGTCGAATCGCTCGAACTCGAACATATCAGCGAAATGATCGATCAATGGATGTTCGCAATCCCGAATCCACGACCGGGTGGCAAATCCTCTGATCTTTCGCACTTCCTCAATCACGATCTGGTGCATGACGCTTGCAGACCTGCCTGCCGCGTCAAATCTGACGTGCGCTCATGCAAATCGTTGTTCAGGCTGTCTGCACAATGAGCCATACCGACACGGACATGCGTGGAATGTGAAGGTTCAGTGCAGTCGTTGGCTCTGGCGAGTTGCCTGTACTTCGGTGTGCGCGAATGCTCAACGTCAGAAGGAACAGCCGTTCTCACGATTGTGACAGGCATGCTGATCCGAGCATCCGCACGGACTCTCGGATCTCCCAAAAAACAGGCAGATGATCAGTTCCTCCCGACATCCGACTCCCAACACGTCCCGCCGAGTTGCTGGTCGGCAAAGGAAAGGCTCGACTCTTCCATGGCCAGACGATGCCGAGCACTTTCCGACCGACATTTCCCACGCAATTCAGCTTCGGCACCTCGTTGAAACAGCAAGACCTGCGATCGACGAGCATCTTCCGGAACCTGAACTGCCCAACGCCGCCACTTTTGGCAGATGCTGACCTGCATGACTGATTTCCAAATGGAAAGATGCCCAAACGAAGACACGAGCTTTGCTGCCGCCCCGAAAAATCAGGACGCGGAATCTGGTCTTTGATGTCGACCACAAAGCTTCGCCACCAGCACCAGCACTCCGAACGACAGAACCAACGCCCAGATCAATCCTTGATCACCAAACAGGCTGAGCCAAACGGCGCCGATCACGGCATAAATGACGGCTGCCAGTAAGGCTGATCCCAGGAATTCGGATGAGCCATGCCCGGGAAACGCAGACTGAAAGAAGGTCCAGCGACGAAACAAGCGACTCAGCACAAACAGCCCCAACGGAACAGCTGCGATCCATGCAACGCTCCAGAAGTGCCATAAGACGAGACTCATCAGGTCCTGAGTCTTTCTCAGGATGCCAATTCGTCTTCCGACGTTTTCGGAAACAGTATGTGCGGCCAACATCAGAACCACAGTGGTCAGGCAACCCCAACCGCGGGCTGTGTCCTGCCGAGCCTTTCCTGCGGACACCTCATACTGGTCCATTTTTCGAATATCTCCCTCTGCATCTTGTTCAGTCCGCTGTCGATCAGCCGGTTGCGATTTATGGCTGCCCGGATTGCTGCAAGACCTCTGAGTCAAATGCGGATCGAAGTTCCTCAATCTCCGTGACGATCCCGATCACACAGTTTTTGTCATCGATACGGCGAAAAAACGTCGCGACAGGCTTGCCGTCCACCACGGCGAACAACTGCTCCGTCAGCGGTCCAGCCCCGCTTTCATCCACTTTCGAAACAGGCATGCCGGACAATGTCACCGGTGTGTCAGGAAACCTGGCTGCAAGTACGTCCATCACTCGACGATAGCCACTTCGATAACGTTCGGCTGCTTCACGGGATCCGGACTGAAACAGGAAAACACCATCCGCCTGCTGAATCTTCCCCGGCGACTGGAACCACCCAGGGATTGTCAATCCTGCCAGTAATCCAAACAGCATTGGCAGCAGGGCTTGTTGCAGGCTCTGACGATTGACCGCCTGACTGCCTGCCTTGAAAGACCTGTGGCAGATACTGACCAGAGCCAGCGTCAGCACAGCGACGAATGTCACGTCGAACCCTCGCAGTGCCGCCATACCACCAGCAATCAGCCTCTGAACCCCGACGCACCAGATCACCAGGAGACCGCCCGGCAGGGACCAGCGATCAACGAGCGTCTCAAGTCGAGAAGGTTCTGGTCCCCGCAATCTTGTGAAGATCAGTCGTACAGCCACTATCAAAGCCATAACCACACAGATCACCGCGAAGGTGACGAACAGCAAGTCGGACATTCTCGCCTTTCCAATCGTGGATCATGATCTGAGTCAGAGAACATCCTCCGACTGGTCCGTCGGATACTGAAGACGTTTTGATGCATTGTCAAAGCAGTATTGGTCAAGCGACACATCGCTCGGACGTCGTAAAACGCCGGCAATCCGTCAAACATCACCGCTCGGGGTGGATATGGATCTGACGATGACTTTCAATCCATCGGAGAATTCTGATCTGATTTCCCACCTTCCGCTGACGAACAACTGGATTCTCCTGCGAAAACCGCCAAGACTCCGGTCGCTTCAGAGATGAGTCCCGGAAACTTTCAAGGACACGACATGATGGATGCAAACTACCTGACTCAAAGAATGGCAGCACTGGAGAAAAGTTTTGCCTTTCACCAGACCAAGTCCAGACGACGAATATCGGAAGAGACGGACTTCAATCGGGAGATTGGAGATCGCGTCGATGTGCTGGAATACAACCATTCCCGAATCCTGCTGATTCTTCAGACACTGCTCGAGATCTGTCGCCAGAAGAGTGTTTTCACGGATGCGGAATTTAACGCCTTGAAACACGAAATCGACCTGGCAGACGGACATGCTGATGGAGTCTCACCAGGCAACTCAATCGCCGATCTGAAGCAGGTGCCAGAGCCGACGAGTTTCTTTTCCGTCCTGCGCCAGATAGAAAAATCCCAGATCACCACCGAGACACCTCATGAGTTTCTTTCGAAGCTGCAAGGTTCAGCAGAAGGCGAGTGATTCGCACGGTTGCCTGGAGCAGCCCGATGATGTGCTGATGGCTGACGGTGATCTTTGCTCGACAGACAAGGCACGGTACAGGTGCCATGCTCAACACTGGCGGCGATTCCGCCGCTGGAGCTCAGGTTGTCGCAGTCTTGCGACTCACACCTCGCGAGGTCGCGATTCCTGAGCGAAAAGCGTTTCGTTTCTGGCACGCACCGTGCAACAGAACGATGGTGACTCCGCCTTAAGCTCCGCTCGACCCACGGGATCCACGGAAAAAATCGGCAGAAGGTACCGCAGATCAGGCGTTGGCCGTGCCATCAGAAACCGAAGGCCGTTTTCCATGCATTTGCCATTCAGGCGTTCAACCATCGTTGTCTGGCGAACTCTCGGTTTTGGCGGATCGTGGCACTTCTGAATTTTGTGAGTAAAATCTTCGGTTCCGGACCGAATCGACGAGCAGGAGTGAATCAAAATGAACAAATTTGATCCGAGAATTGATGACCTCGTGATGGAAACAAGAACACAGTGGGATCCATCTGTTGGAACGCTTTCAGATGAGGACCGCCGATGGGTTGCGAAGTCCATCCACCAGCAGCCGCAACTGGCCTCTCAGATTGCATACGAACGCAGTCACACGGGATTCACTCGGACGATTACCGTCACCCTCGAAGACATTCAGCGTTTGTATCTCAGCAAAAAGTGATGCCAGTTGGTTTGAGTTGCTGTCACGGAGACGAGCCATGAGTGACGAGGCTGGAGCGCAAGCGTTGTCCTCAGCCGGCCTGTGCCGCGCGAGGTGTGTGCCGTGTGAAGGCGGCGTACCGAGGCTGAATGAGAACGAAATTGCATCGCACCTCGAAGTTCTTGCCGGCTGGGAATTTCGAAGCGATCCCGACCGAATCCGCAAAGCATGGACAACGCGAAACTTCGCGTCTGCCATGAAGTTTCTGAACTCAGTGGCCGAACTGGCTGAAGCTGAGGGTCATCACCCGGATGTCCACGTGAGGCGGTATCGTCACGTCGAAATTGAAATCTGGACCCATGCGATCGGAGGACTGTCGGTCAACGATTTCATTCTGGCAGCCAAGATTGATCAATTGCCAATGGAGCTTTTGCCAAAGTAACGCATTCGCCGACGGATTCAGGTCCGCGTTGACTTTGTCGGACGGAGTTCGAGATTCACGACTCAGCCGGATTGAAGGATCTGAGATCCTCGAACCCGATCAAAGCCTGTCACGAGCAACTTCGGCTCGGCGATCTTGCTCACGACTGGCGTTCTGCATTCCGCAGGCAACCACTGATGCTCGATGGCAAGCATCATGCGGAACGTGCCACGACGAATGCCTTCATTCCATCGGACACGCGAGGAGAGCGCAAGCCGATCTTCACCCCCACCGGTTGTCATCCATCGCGGAACATCCTGAAATACGAATTTGCCCGGTGCCTGCAAAAATGTGCCGGCGAAATCTCTCTGTTCGATTCGACGAGTGCGAAAAGACGAGTGCGAGGAAATGTTCGGGATCGGAGGCGACAGCGCCGAACTCGCACACGCATGAGTGTCGCCTTGCAAAGGTTTGGTTGTGATCGTCGAAGATCATCCATTTTGCAGGGCGAGGCCGGCATCAAGGAATCCCGAACGCTCCCAAAGGGTTTGTCAATCTCCCCGCGTGGTTGCACGGTGATCAATTCTTCCCTATCGTCCTGAAGTCATTGATGATCGAATCTTGTCATTGAGGGCTTCTGCGGGAGCTTTTTCAGTCGTTTCAATCATCAGCCTGCCTTCATACTCGCCTGCGTTTGGCCTTTCATGACTTCTCTCCACATCTCCGCTTTGCAGAAAGACGCAACGACGCCTTCACTGCCGCCGTTCGATTACCACCAGAGAACGCGTTTGATTTTCGGTGCGGGCTGCATCAAGCAATTGCCGCAGGTGGCAGCAGAGCTGAGGGGGCATCGCGTATTGCTTGTGACAGATCCCGGGATTCAGAAAGCGGGACATTGTGACCGAGCCGTACGACTTCTGGAGGCCACCGGACACCACGTCTGGGTGTTCGATTCCGTCCCCGAGAATCCCACCACGGCTGACGTCGATCGATGCGTTGCCTATGCAAAGCCGTCCGGAATTGACCTGATCATCGGACTGGGTGGTGGCAGCAGTATGGACTGTGCCAAAGGAGCGAATTTCCTGCTTACCAACGGCGGTCGTATGCAGGATTACCGCGGAATCGGGAAGGCCGCACTTCCGATGCTCCCGATGATTGCGATTCCGACAACGTCCGGAACAGGCAGCGAAGCTCAGTCTTTCGCAGTGATTGCTGACGCGGACACGCACATGAAGATGGCCTGCGGCGATGTCAAAGCGGCATGCCGCGTGGCTCTGCTGGATCCGGAACTGACCGTTTCCATGCCGCGGGGAGTCACAGCAGCAACGGGTATCGATGCCATGACCCATGCCATGGAAAGCTACGTAACGACGAAAAGAAACACGGTTTCCCAGATGTTTGCTCGCCAGGCATGGAGTCTCCTGGCCGGCGCTTTTTCCAACGTGCTGACTTCACCCGACGATCTTGATGCCCGCGGGCGCATGCAACTGGGCGCGTTTCTTGCGGGGGCTGCAATCGAAAACAGCATGCTGGGCGCGGCACATGCGGCAGCAAATCCGTTGACGGCCATGTTTGGGACAACGCACGGAGCGGCCGTGGGATTGATGATGCCCCACGTGATTCGCTGGAATTGTGACTTTGTCGGATCGAGTTACCACGAACTCGCGCTAACAGCCGGCTGGATTTCCTCCGATGCAACAGAATCGGAAGCAGCTGACGTTCTGGCGGAGCGATTCACCGAGCAACTGAGGCTCGCCGGAATGAAGACTCAGCTGCTCCATTCCGTCGAAAGACCTGTTTGCGACGAAGAGATTCGGCAACTGGCTTCAGAGGCAGCACTGCAGTGGACCGGAACATTTAATCCTGTTCCGATGAATCCGGCCGCATTTGAGCAACTGTATCGAAATGCGGTCTGAGTTCAGAACATTCGCGGATGGTGGAAAATGGTGATTTCTGAGGAAAGTTAGGGCTTTTCCGGAGCCTCTTGCCCGGGATTCTGATTCCGACATCGGATTTTCGTTCACACGTTTGTGACTTTGCGCGTTTCCACTGGTAATATTCCGTGATCTGCGGCGTTGATGCTCAGGCGGATGCCGTCCTGATCACCACGTCGGAATTCCCTCTGGCGGATGCCGGTCTTCGGATCGACATGGTTGCCGAAAAGACCTTCCCCTCGGACCGAATCCGATGAAACAACTTCTGATTGAACTCACCTCGAATCCACAACTGGCCTGGGTTCCGGGCATTCCGGAAATGGTCATCGTCCTTGTCATCATCATGGTGCTGTTCGGCAATCGCTTGCCCAGCACCATGCGATCACTCGGGCAAAGCCTTGTCCAGTTCAAAAAAGGCATGCGAGAAGGCGATGAAGACAATGGCCCCGACAAACTTCAGTAACCAGTTGGTTTGACGAAGAACAAAGTCGGTGCAAAGGAGAGGCGGTCATGTTTCCATTTGCTGGCGGTATCGGCGGACCTGAAATGCTGATTGTGGGAGTCATCGCACTTCTGCTGTTCGGCAAGAACCTCCCCACGGTCGCCAAGAATCTGGGGAAGAGCTTTGCGGAATTCAAGAAAGGCGTGGCCGGCTTCCAGGATGAGTTCCGAAATGCGGCCAATGACGTGCAGAAGACGGTCACGTACACACCAACGGAAAAGAAATCGTCTGTCGAAGATCGCCCGAGGGTTGCGGTGACGACCGACTCTGAAGACGATGATTTTGATGCTCCGAAGTTTGACGTTGGCTGAGGGTCAACCGTTTTTCCCGATGGTTCTCTGGCAGCACGCCCGCCCTGGCACATCGTGTCCATCGCCCGACGAGATCAAAACTCGACGCGATTTCGCACTCGCACTCTGCGGACATTCTGAATCTCGCGCAAGGCTGCTCCTCCGGGGAAATAACGGCCAAGGCTGATGGGAGAATCCTCGACTGTCCGTTGCGTGGCTTCCCTTCGGAGGCGATCTGCTGACTCGCTGTTTCCGCAGGAGCCAGCGGGAAAGTCGCAAAAAGTGCCGATTCTGCCCGACGAGAGGTCTTTCCCCAATTTCGCTGGATCATTAGACTTCCCAGCCAATGGCAGTTTACCAAAACGGCGTGTCGTGCCAGGTTCGAGGATCAAGGTGGCTCGATCTGGCTTGATTGCATGTCTTCACCCAACGCACTGTTCGTGGTAAATCCGCCATTTTGCGATGCTTATTGAGCGTTGTTGTTCCCTCGACAACCAATAGGTGCCGCGGAGGATTTTTCGCGAATCAAGCTGCTCTGAATTCAGGCACTTGATCGCGGAATGATCGGAATCTGTGGACGGAAGGGACTCTGGTCACATGGCATTTGAGCCGCAACGATTTCTTCACGCCGCCAATATTCGACTGGATGTGCCGGTCAGTGTTCAGACATCGGAGACACTGAGCGAGGAGCTGAGATTTGCATTCGAAGATGCCACGCTGTTCGCCTTCGACGAAGTCATTGAGACGTGTATCCGGCGTGATGTGGATTTCCTGTTGCTTTCCGGCAATGTGTTCATTGAAGCCGATCGAAGTCTGCGTGCAAGACTCGCGCTGCTGAAGGCCTTCAATAAGCTGAACGACAAAAACATTCATGTGTTTGTTGTGCCGGGAGATGCTGATCCGCCGGAGGCATGGCGTGCCATTCCGGAACTGCCGGACAACGTCACGGTCTGTTACAGCTCGGATCCTGAACCGAAGGAGTTGTTCATCCGAGATCAGCTCGCGACCACCGTTTCGACATCCATGTGGCTGGGTAAAGCGGATGATTTTGGAATCCGCGTCCTCGCGCAGGGAGGTGAAGAGGTTCAGCCGTTCCGGATCGGAGTTGTGAGCAGGGCGAAGTACGAGGAATCATTGCGGATGGCTTCGATGGCCGCGTCTGCCTCCGATGAGACCCTCGCCGCGTCTCTGCAGAACACGGCGTCGGGAGAAAAGGTCGACGAACCAGGCAGAACAGGAGACGACGGCGACGAGAGCACTCGAGTCTGGCGATCCATTGAGACCGAAGACGGTGAGCGTCCTCGCAGGCTGGAAAGCCGGTCGCGACGATCGGTTCACCGCTCGGTGGACGCTCTGGAAGCAGATTCCGGCGAACATCAGTCTGCTCTCGATCCGGGCTTTATTCGGTTTATTGACGAGATGCTGCGTGAAGGGCAACTGAACTATCTGGCTTTGACCAGCGAGATGGCTCGCACAACGGTCTGGCGGGACGATGGGGTCATTCACTGCCCGGGAACGACCCAGTCTCGAAGTCAGTTTGAGTCTGCGGGAGGAGCCTGTTCGCTGGTCGAAGTTTCCGCCTCTGGTGACGTCAGCATCACCTCGGTCGACACCAGCTGCGTCGACTGGAAACAGATTGAAGTCAGGGTCACTCCGCAAACCACGCTGTCTTCGATGCTGCAGCAGATGAAAACACTGCTGACGGAACTTCGTCCCAGCGATGCCGATCGGATCTGGTCGGTGCAATGGATTCTCCGAGGCGCGCTGCCGATTCTGGAGCAGTTGGCCAAAAATGATCTGGATGTTGCCGCAGCGGTGGAACTCGATGAACTTCGAGTCAGTGGTCGGACGATTCGACTTCTGCATGACATTCGCTCCATCCCGACGGCCTGGCCATCCGGAGATCCACCAACATCGCTGGCCGATCAGTATCAGATTTTTGTTTCGCGATCGGGTCTGCTGTCTGATGACTCTCTGCAGACACTGATTCATGACAATCAGCATCTCACGTCCAGCTGGAAGCAGCGACTGACATCGCTGTTACCATCAATTGATCCCGAGCAGATTCTGGCGCGAATCCGTACCGACGGCGCTGCCTGGTTCAGTCCGGATTTTGGCATGGCTGAGGTTCTTGCTGAGCGAGATCCCGACGAAATCTACGAAGAGCAACTGCTGGACGGCTCGTCATCTGATGACATTTCGGATGCTGATCGTGACGAGTTTCCGGAGACTGATGTTGAGTCCACAGACGAGGGAGATGACTGATCTGTGACGTGCAGATCTGCGCTGGCGTTCAAAACGCTGCAGGCGCCGGCAGGACTTGCGATCACTGACACAGTCTGGCAAAGGATTTGGCCATGAGGCTGACAGAAATTGATATCGATCGTTTTCGGATCTGGCGCAGTCTGTTGCTGCGGCTGGACCCGAAAGGTCTGAATGTCATTTACGGTCCGAACGAAGCCGGCAAGACAACGTTGATGAAGTTCATTCGATCGACGTTGTACGGATACGAGCCATTGGCGACAGAGCCGGCATGGCATCGACCGGATACCGAGCAGCCGTGGCGGGGTGCACTCCGCTGTGAGCATGGCGGGCGGACATGGCGAATTCACCGTCGCGCGGAACTGGAAGGTCGGGGCCGGCTGAGACTGTCGGGCGGCCCCGAGGGGCTCGATAAGGATACGGCACTGGCCAACATTCTTGCGAATACCAGCGAGGAAGTTTACGCCGACATCTTTGCTGTCGGTGTTCGCGAACTGAATCAGCTTGCCACTCTGGGCACCAATCAGGTTGCCGAACACATCTATGGAATTTCGCTCGGACATCAGGGCCGTCAGATTCTTGAAGCACTGGCGGACGTGAAGGAGCGTCAGGCCGCCATGTTCGGTGAAGAGAATCGGCCCGGCCGCATCCCGCAGTTGTTTGATCGCTACGCCAGACTGTCCGGGGGACGACGAAATGCCGGGCTCGCTCGAGACAAACATGCCAGACTCACACGCCGGCGGCGCGAGCTGCAGATGGAAATTGAGGAACTCCAGGGGCGTGAAGACTCGATCAGCAACGAACTGAAAGGGCTGAGATTCCTGCAATCCTGCCACAAACCATGGAAGCGAATTCGAGATCTGCAGGAAGAGTTGTCTCGACTCCCCATCGTACCAACCAATCCCACTGAAGCGCTCAGGCAGTTCGCGGCCGCCGAAAAGGACCTGCTGGAAGCCACCAATCGCCGTGACAAGCTGAATGACCAGTCGGCCCAACTGCGAACTCAGGCTGAACGCTTCCAGATGGATGCGTTGTTCGACAAGGAACGCTATGCCATTCAGAGTCTTGTCGACCAGGCGGAGTGGTTGCGGCAGATCGAAGAGCAGATTCGCACAGCCGAAGAACGTTCATCTGAGCTGCGTCGAGAACTGACGTATCAGCTGTCAATTCTCGGCGATGGCTGGACGGTCGATCGATTGCAGTCCGTCGATACATCCCCGGCAGCCCACAATCGACTGCTGGAAGCCGCCCGGCAATATCACGATGCTCTGCAGCGACGAGGAAAGCTGCGTCGCTGGAATCGCAGCATGACTCGCCGCAGTCAGCGCGAACTGGTGGAACTGAATCAACAGCTGGACGCCATCGGAATCCCTGTGAATCAGGCCATCGATGCCGAGCAGTCGCGGCTGAAAGAGCTTGAAAACCTGGGTCGACTGCGACTTCAGGAAGAACAGCTCGCACTTAAGATTCAGACGGTTCGACGAGTCATCGATCGAGTGGAGACGGAAGATTCCATTCCGGCATGGGTCGACACAACGATTACCACGATGGGCTGGATCGGTGCGGCGTTGTGCCTGTTCGGCATCGCGACATTTTCGATGGGCGGAGAATCGCAGCGTTCGCTCGGCGGTGCTCTGGCGGCAGCGGCATTCGGCTTTGCCGGCATCATGTGGTGGGGCGTTCGAAACGGGCTTCGAAATCACTTCGACGCCACGATCGGCATTAAGCTGGATGACATTGCTGATGAAGCACGTCAGGCCGATCGTCATCTGCGACAGCTTCAGGAACGGATTCAGCGCATGGCGGTGGTGGATCGCTACCATGCCGGCGATGCCGTGTCGGC
Source organism: Planctomycetota bacterium (assembly GCA_046341255.1). Taxonomy (GTDB): domain Bacteria; phylum Planctomycetota; class Planctomycetia; order Planctomycetales; family Planctomycetaceae; genus SXXK01. The sequence goes on along the minus strand of JBKDRW010000318.1, from coordinate 6,105 downwards.
CGGAGACTGGAAATCTTCCACCGCGGAAATGGTGGATCGAATTGGCGACTGTTCCCAGCGCATTGCGACTCTGGAGGTGCTTCAGAAAAAGCAGATGCGAGCCGCTGCTCGTCGCATTCGACTGAAGCTGCTCCGCGACAAGTTCCGAAATGCCCAGCAGCAGCTGACTCAGCAACGACAGGAATGGTGTCGATTGCTGACCCAGTTGGGCATGAACGAAACCATTCACGTCGAGCAGGCCTTCGACTGGTGGCGCAAGATCCAGGACGTTCGTGAGATGCTCACTCAATGGCGCAATTCCGCACCAGAAGTTGAAGGGCTTCGCAGGATGTTTGAAGCCATGCGAATACGGGTCGAACAGCTGGGTGCGCGTGTGTCAACGGCGAAGAAGCTGAACTACGCTCGACCACTGGAGGTTCTGACCGGATGGCAGCAGCAGCTCAAAACTCACGACCGGGATCGGAGCGAAAAGGAACGGCTCATCACCGATGCCGATGCACGAGCACGTGACGCACAATATGCACAGCAGCAGATGGAAGCCGCCGAACTGCGTCGCAGTGCGATTCTGGCGCGATCCGGGGTCGGCTCGAAAGAGGAACTTCAGCGGCAGCAGGAATGGGAAACGAAACGACTGCAGTTCGAATCTCAGCTGAAGAAGGCGCAGGATGAACTGAATGAAATTGCATCATCAGAAATCGAGCTGGCCATCGTCGAAGATGATCTCATCCGATTCGATCCTCTTCGCGCGAAAGAGACCATTCAGCTTCGAACAGCCGAACTGGCGGACGTCGAGCAGACGTTGAATCAGGATCACGAAGAACTGGGAAGCCTGAAACAGGAGATTCGACTGCTGGAATCCAGTCGTGATTCGCATGCCGAGTTCTTTCAGAAATCCAGCATCGCTGCTGAAATCTATCGCGAAACGGAAACATGGTTTGCGTTGCAGATTGAACAGGATGCCGCGATGCAGATTCGACGGCGTTTTGAGCAGGAAAACATCTCCGGCACGCTGATTACCGCCTCGCAATACATGCATCAGATGACATCAGGACGATACCATCGAATCTGGGCGCCGCTGGGTGAGGATTTCCTGTGCATCGATGACGAATATGGGCAGACATTCCGCGTTGAGCAGCTCTCCGGCGGGACTCGGGAACAGTTATTCCTCGCCATCCGGTTTGCTCTTGTTCGAGAGTTTGCACGGCGAGGAGTAGAACTGCCACTGGTGATGGACGACCTGTTCGTTAATTTCGATCAGGAACGAACGGAAGCTGCAGCAGACTGCCTGCTGCAGGTTGCGTCCGAAGGTCAGCAGGTGTTGTTTTTCACATGCCACGAGCATATCGCCCATCTGTTTCAGAGAAAGAAGGTCGAGCCGCTGTGGCTGCCCGGACACAAGGTGGCATTCGATACCATGAAGCCCGAGTCGGAAGAGCATGGGCGTCAGGATGGGGTGACGGGAGATCTGGCAGGAATCGGTTTCGTTGCTGATTCCGATGAACTTCTCGAAGAGAATCTCGAACCGTCTGCCGACAGCGATCAGGCCAGTGCCATTTGACGGTCAGGATGCCTCTCCAGCCGAGGAACCGGGCGTTTTCCCGGGTTGCCTGCTCGCCTGAGGTCCACCGGCAGGCATGCGGCCCGTTGACAGTCTCAGGACTATTGACACGAATCCGGCTGGATGAGCCGTTGAGACCATGGTGCCGCGACCGAGACTCTGACAGTGACGGACGAACTCACGCCGGACAATCTGACGGATATCTGCTGTCAGCTCGATGAGCCGGAACAGGTGGATCTGGCCATTGTTCTCGGCTGCACGGAACCCGGAAACGATCCTGATTTCGCACTGAGGAATCGCGTTCGACACTGTTTTGAGTTGTGGCGGGGCGGTTATTTCCGTCGCATCCTGCTGACCGGGGGCGCGCCGATCGATGCTGATCCATCCGGACGCTCTGAAGCCCGGCGTATGTGCGATCTGCTCAGCGTGCCACAGTCGGCAGATCTCGAAATCCTGCTGGAATGCGAGGCTCGCAATACTCGTGAGAACGCGGAACGATCATCAGCCATGCTTCAACATCCGGAACTTCAGCTGAAACATTCGCTGAGTACCATCATGGTCATTACGTGCGATTACCATACTCGCCGGGCACGTCACGAATTCGCACGGGCATTTCCAAACTGTCGCATTCTCAGCTGCGGATTCATCAATGAAGCACCGTATCGACTCGAAAAGTGCCGCCGTGAACTCATTCGACTGCAGCGGCTGGGACTTGTTGACGCACGGCATTGTCCTTCCATGCATCGCAACGACTGAACCACCCGGACATGAGTTCCGATCCGTGACCGAAGCGACTGTCATCGCATGACGTGGAACACCATCTGATTTTCATTCGTTCGAAGATCGATCGTGTCTCCATAAGCGAGACCGGGAATGAAAGGCATCAGCAATTCGAGTGCGTCCGGTGGCTGAAAATGTTCCGGCTTGGTTTCAGGATGTGGATAGTAGATCAGTCCGTGAACGACATCTTCACCCCGGAACAGACTGACATCGAAGAATGAAAAGTCCTCGTCCGGTTCCGACGGATGCCACTGAACCTGTCGAAAGGTCAGTTTTGGCTGAAGAACCTGATAGACGAATGGCCCGATGCGAATGTTGATGGTTCCGACATAAAACACACTCAGGTCCAGTCCCCGTTTCTGAAAGTGGGGCTGCTGCATCCGCAGTGTTCCTCCCGGAAAACGCGGATTTCCGTTGAGACCCGAGGCAACCTGATGCCCCTGAACGATCCGGGCAGAAATTCTGTTGAGGGACACTGATCAGAACTCCTGCCGCGAAACAAGTTCACGCAGCCTGCAAATGGCCTCGTCTCTGGAGAGCAACCGTTCATCGAGCTGATCTCGCCAGAGTCGTTCGAGCAGCAAACGAATGGATGGACCGGGAGCCACGCCGAGGGCCATCACATCTTTGCCGCTCAGAAATGGTTCCGGCCAGAGCACATCCCTCGGCGTTCCGGACAGGTAGTTGCGACAGAAGTCTGCATCTTCCGGCCTGCGTCCTTCCGCAATCGCGATCGCGCGGGAGATATTCAGCAGACTCTCAGCCAGGGGATGGGCAAGCATCGTCTTGCGAACATGCAGAGGCTGCTCTGTGATGTTTCTGATGGTCGGTACGGCCTCGATCAGCCAGAGGATCGCATCCAACTCATCGTTGGAGAGCTTGAGCCGACGACAACAGTCTTCGATCGGCTTTCGCCGGACTCTGGCATCAGACTCCTGATCATTGATCAGACTTCGCAGGATGACGGCAAAAGCGGATTCGCTGGAACAAATCTCCAGTTCGTTCAGGACTGGCAGCACCTGAGGGTCAGCAAGACGGCCATGTTCGTCACAGATCTCGGGCAGCGCTTCACCGATGATGCGGGTGTCCTGCATCATCTGAATCGACAACGCACGGGACGGATGAGCCAGCATGCGACGGAGTTCTTGCGCGATTCGCTCGACGCTCACCTGCAAAAGCTGATGATGATGAGCGCGAATGGCATCGGCTGTTGCAGCATCGAGGCTGAACGAAAATGTCGCAGCGAAGCGAACCGCTCGCAGCATCCGCAGTTTGTCTTCACCAAACCTCGCGTGAGGATCGCCGATTGCCCGCACGATGCCGGCGGAGAGATCCTGCCTGCCTCCCACATAATCAATCACCTGTTCTGAGATCGGATCAAAGAACAGACCATTGATCGTAAAATCGCGACGTTTCGCATCTTCTTCAGGCCGACAGAACGTCACAGACGAAGGACGCCGACCATCAAGGTACTGGCCATCCGATCGAAATGTGGCGACTTCAATCTGTCCGGCCTGCTTCGTTGGCCCGAGCACCATCACCACACCGAAACTGGCTCCGACGGCAACGGTTCGTCGCTCACCAAACAGGGCGATCACATCGCTCGGCGTGGCTGTACTGGCAACGTCATAGTCCTTGGGCACCTTGCCCAGCAGAGCATCGCGCACACAACCGCCGGCCCATAATGCTTCATATCCGGCAGCACGAAGAGTCCTGACCACGTCGACTGCAAACAGACGGCGAGGGTCAGTGGAGAGTGACGAGGGATCAGACAATGTCATGCACCAATCTGGGAAGGAGTCGAATCCGCAGGTCGCGGGCGGAGATCTCCGACTGACACGGAATCCGGCCGATGCGCTCCGGCTCGAATCGTAAACAAACCATCAGAGTAAACCGGGGCCTGAACTGACGAACCTGAAATCCGACAGGTATAGAGCACGTCCCCGGATGACTGACAAATCACCTGAACCACCGGGTTGTGGAGATCCGGAAAATGAACCTCCGGAAGGTAGCCGACGACCTTGCGTCCATCATTTCGTTCGGCCTCGACTGTAATGGGCCAACCCGGAAACTGCGAACCGTCATCAGCATTCTCGGCACTGAACCTCGGCCAGCACTCAAATGTGATCTGCCGCGTCTTGCGATGAAACCGCACGATCCCGTAACCATCTGCTCGTTTCTGTTCATCACGAACATCGTCAGGATTGGCGTAGGCCATCATCGAGATGCGATTCCCGAGCCCATCCCTGAAGTCTCCCGTCCAGGGCAGCGGTGAATGTTCGATTGCATTCGGACCGGGCTGCTCGTCTTCCGGATGCCACCAACGTCCGTAAATGGTATTGACCAGTGCCGGACTGGTAAACGCGTAAGGCCCATCACCAAACTCATCGATTCCGTGCTTCACCACCACAGCCAGATGCTGGTCGCCGCAAAGATGCACGGCTCGCGCCTGACGCATCAGCCTCAGCGCAGCATTGCGCGCCGTTTGAGGCCATCCGTTGCAATCAAGGTCCGCCAGCAATCGCTCATCCTTTTTTCCATGCATGTGGACCGCGCCGCAGAATGCTGTCTGAGACAGGACAGCTTTCATGTCTGCCCCCGTCCAGTCCTCAGTCCATTCACCGAGAAACTTCATCTGACGAGCCCCGAGCAACTCCAGACCCGGCAGGTCAATGCTGGCAGGGTCGTACTGCGGGTCGTTGATATGATCCGGGCGAGGCCCCATCTTCGGAATCTTTCCTGCCGGGCCCGACTTGAACTTTCGATCTTCCAGAATGGCGAAGTCAATTCCACCCAGCCGAAGCCGCGTGAAATACACTGTGATCCCGCGTTCGACCGGGTCCGGATCGACAGGATCAGGCAGATGCCACGTCTGCTGTCGCTGAACCATGTTGACGTATTCGACCGGATAAAAGTATCCCCCGTCGGCATTGCCGCTCAACGTGGACTTTCTCCCGTTTTCACCCCAAAGATTCGGATGCCCGACATCGTGATCATCCGGAATCGTAATCGTCGGACGGTCTCGCAGAATTTCCCGGAACTGCAGCCCGAACTCGATCCAGCCCGCCGTATGTTCCGTGTGCCGATACGTCTGGTCACCTGCGAAGAACAGCAGATCCGGATTCTGAGCTTTCAGATGATCAATCATCTCCGGCCGTTGCCCCGTGGTACGACTGGAATTGCACGACATAGTGGCCACCACAATTTCGTCCTGATCCTTCGGATCTCGACGAATCAGGCCTTCAAACACGGCCGATGCACCATGACAGACTCGATAAGGAACGTTGACGGAACTGTCCCATGATTCGATCCGAAAATGCGCACTCCAGCCCGGCATTGTGACGGACACTCGAGCCGCTTCGGACCACGTGCTGTTTTTCTGAAGCTCCAGTCGAACTTCCCGCGGCTCGTCAGGCTTCAAGGGAAACAACTGAGCTGTCAACTTGAGAACGCCGCAATCATGCGTGTAAATGGCAAACGCGATGACCTGATCACGGGCCACATTCATCGAGGGCGGCGGATTTTGCCCTTTGGCTTTCCTCGTCCACCACGGACCAGTCGCGAGCGAGTCGAGATCGGGAAACTCATCACCGAACGGCTGATCGCTGAACGAGGCGTCCGAGGCTTCTGCCTGCGACAATGCCAGCCATCTGAAAGAGATCAATCCGGAAAGCCCGAGCCAGATTCGTCGCGTGATCTTCATGAGTGTTTCTCCCTGCCCGAGGACGGCAACCAAAACGGCTGCTGCGGCCGGGAGAGTACTGCGA
>JBKDRW010000317.1:0-8584 GCA_046341255.1 Planctomycetota bacterium | reverse complement strand
GGGAAAGACAGTCTTCATCAGTTCCCATATTCTCAGCGAACTGGCAGAACTGTGTGACAGTGTCACGATCATTGATCGCGGACAGATTCGATTCAGCGGTCCTATGGACGTTCTGCTGGACAATCCGGATGGACAGCATAGCTACAGTCTCCGTCTGGCCGATGCGATCGAAAATGTCGACCAGGTGCTTGCTAACATTCCCGGAGTTGCGGCCCTCTCGGAGCCGGAGTTCACAACGGGGCGAGACTTCATTCTTCAGCTTCATCCCGACGTCACGGCGAACGAGTTCCTTGCGGAATTACTGAAGACCGGACTTCCAGTTGCGTCATTCAGCCAGCAGCGAAAACAGCTGAATCAGGCCTTCATGGATCTGACGACTCGCGGAGTTCGCACATGATTTCCAGTGTACTGAATCTGTTCCATTGGACACTGAAGATGGATGCGAGGTCCATTTTCCCTTACATCCTCCGGGCCGTGTTCGCTGTGCTGCTTCTGTTCGGCATCTCCATGGCGATGGCAGGCACATCACTGTTCGGCACCAACAATGCCGGACTCAGCTTCTTCGGCTACATCTGCGCGATGAATGTTGCGGTCATCACGGTGGCCGGCGTCAGCTATTTCGTCAGCGCTGTCACGGAAGAAAAGGACTCCGGCACGTACGCATTGCTGCGTCTGGCGGGCATGTCTCCCTTGTCGATCACACTCGGCAAGTCGACATCTCGTCTTGTCTCCTCCCTGATGCTTCTGATCATTCAGTTGCCCTTTACATTTCTGTCGATCACGCTGGGAGGAATTCTGTGGACCCAGATCATCGCGGCTTACCTGTCACTTGCCGCATGGATGATCTTCGTTGCCAACCTGTCTCTGTTCTGCAGTGTCCGCTGTGCCACATCCGGACGAGCAGCCAGCCTTGCGGCATTTCTTCTGATGTTGTTTTTCTTCCTGCCCCCGGTCATCTCGAGAGGACTTGCGGCAGCTCCGATTTCAACCTCCTTACCGTGGCTCTCTGCGTTTGCCGAAGGTCTGCAAGACTGGCTGCTGACGGCATCCGTTGCCGAACGTTTGTACGAATTGTTTTCGATGAACAAACCATTGGTTTTCTTTCCACCGCAGTTCTGGTGGAACATGTTCTCCGGCGTCGCCCTGTTCGTCGTCAGCACCGCCTGCCTCGATCGCTGGTCTGAAGGCTCTGAAGCCGGGATCGTGGCCGAAAACCAGACGTTTCGACGATTCAAGGTCGGACGATGCTGGCGACTTCCGATCGCATGGAAGGAGTTCCTCTATTTTACCGGAGGCAGGGGGTTCCTGTTTGCCAAGTTTCTGATGGGTGGCCTTGTTTACCTCGGATTTGTTGAGTTTCAGGCGATCGGATCCGTGAATGCCGGGGGCGCAGGGAATCAGACCTCATGGTGGATTCCGATGATCAGTCGCGGGCAGCAACTGACTCTTGATGGTGATCATGGCTGGAACGCCATGCTGGTCTTCGTCTGCTGGCTGTCGGCCGAGGTCATGCTCTATGCCTCCGGTGTGTTATTCTTCGAAATCCGACAACTGACGCAGTCAACTCTCGGGACAGTGCCCATCTCAAGCACTCGTATTCTGCTCGAAAAGATGCTGGGCTGCGCGATTGCGACGCTGCCAGCTGTGTTCTGGGTGGGCTTTACGATGGTTTTCGGATGGACCTCGATCAGTCGATACATTTCCCTGACGATGGTCATCAGCTATCTCGTCATGCTGGGATTCAGCAGCCATGTCGCAGCACTCCTGTCACTCTACACGCGATGGGCTGCATTACCGCTGACTGTAATGATCGCTTTTCCGGCCTTCGGCGTCCTGGCGTTTCCCATCCTTGCCTTGTCAAACCTGTCCGCCAGCATGGCTGCCAGCCAGGGAATCCCGGTCTCTGAACTGCTGGTCATTATGATCAACGTCTTCTGGACCTGGATGTTCATCCTGTTGCCGCTTCAGATCTGGATTCGTGAACGATGGGTTGCTCTGACGCAGACATCCTGACCTCCCTGAAAATTTGCTTCTCCGATTTTTTTCCCGGTTTCTAACAGGAGTCTAAGGCACGGTCACCGACGCTGACGGAACAGGCCATGCTCGTCTCGGTCAGTCCGCGATTCCGAAGCGAACGATGCAGTACAACGCTTTGAACCCGTCACGCCATCCGATCTTTTTCCCCTCAGCATACGTTCGTCCGGCGTAACTGACGGACGTTTCGTAAATGCGATAACGACGACGAGCCACACGGGCGGTAATTTCAGGCTCAAATCCGAAACGATCCTGAACGAGCCTTGGTGTCAATTCATCAATCACTTCTCGCCGAAACACCTTATAACAGGTCTCCATATCCGTCAGGTTCAGATTGGTGAAACAATTGGAAAGGGTCGTCAAAAAGCGATTGCCGAGATAATGCCAGTAGTAGAGAACCCGATGCGCCTGATCGCCGAGGAAGCGACTTCCAAACACCACATCCGCCTTATCTTCCACGATGGGCTGAAGCAGCCGTGGATATTCGGCCGGATTGTATTCAAGGTCGGCATCCTGAATGATCACAATGTCGCCTTCAACATGTGAAAACCCTGTCCGGAGTGCCGCACCTTTGCCCCGATTGACGTCGTGAAAGAAGATCCGAATCCTGTTGAAATCGTCATTCCCCCCCTCCGCTTCCAGAGCTTTCAATACGTCACGCGTGCGATCTCTGCTGCAGTCGTCAATCAGAATGAGTTCCTTGCGAATCGGCACCGCGCGAACGCGATCGACCAGAACTCGCAGCGTTTTTTCCTCGTTATAAACGGGGATCACGACCGACAAACGCAGTTCAGGCGGAATGATATAGAAGCCAAGTTGCTTGCAGGCAGATTCGCCGAGCGTTCGAGCCTGCTGATCGTACCATTCCGGCGACCAGGGACGCAGACTTAAAGATGCATGTTCGGGGGACGTCGTCATTGCCGTTCTTCCATCAGCAGTCCAGGGTGACTGTTCGAAGTGTGCCACAAAATCTCGTCTGAGACGGACTGCAGTGCATTTCGATCCCCGGAAATCAGCAGAGCGGTCTTCAGTTGTGTCGGTTTTGATCCGGTCATGACTGGACTTGTCGGCACAATCCGTACGCTCGAACCGGTCCGCGTGTTGACCTGAACGACGGTGCCTCGCTCGGAACTCCCATCTTCAGTCACCATCTCCCAGCGTCCGGCATCGGCGTGCAACCACAGTCCAGTCTCATTCTGTCCCAGATATCGCCTCAGAGACAAGGCCACACGTCCCATCGTCAGCCTCGCATTGATGTCATGACACAGACGAACCTTCTCCCGGCCATCTTCGGGATCTCGAAACATCATGCAATCAAAACCCACAGGACCAAAGTATCCGCACAGCTGCATCCGATGGGCCACTTCAAATCCATATTGTACGGCAGGAGTGATCCACGCTGGGCCTGCTTCGCTGGAAATCCAACTGCCAGAATATCGCCCGGAAGAATCCGTGACCATCTCGGCCGCGCCGTCGAATCGAATGTCGCCAGAACCTCCACCGGGAGAAATCGTGAATTGCAGTCCGCATTCCGCCACCCGCTCCACCCATGGCTCAAGTGCTACGGGTTGCTCCGCTCGAAACTGGCTTGCGAGCCATCGGCGATGAGCCTCGCTCAGGACAGGACCCCGGCCGAGAATACGATTGCGGGTCGCGTGACTGAGATTTGATTTGATGACCCATGCTGAGTTGGGTTGTTCTGCCAACTCGCTGAGCCCATCTTCGACGTCCATCAGTGTACTGCAAAGTCTTGAAAACGTCCCCTGATTCATGGGAACCGAACGAGGTTCGCTGTCAGCATCTCGCTCAACCAGCTGATCCATCGGAACCAGAAATCGTCGACTATTCACAAATTCAACAATTGACACGTCAGGAAACGAGCCGACAGACCCGACGAAAGCAGCAATTTGCTGAGCGCAGGAACTCCAACCCCACGGAACAAATCTCGTTTGCGATGAGGCGGCCCTTGTTGTTCTGGTTCTCCACTGGTCACACGTGACAAAACTCACATGCGACAGTGCAGATGGAATGCGACTCGGCACTTCCCCCTGTCCGACCAACACATAAGACTCTTCGTTCCGTTCCGCCAGTAAGCCCATGACAGGCGACAAGTCCGCCGCAAGACGCATCGCAGCCGCCGACGGACGACGCTCTGACGATCCTGCTGCACCTGCCGTCAGCTCTTCTTCAAAAAACAGATTCGGAAGAAATACGGTCGACACAAAAAACACCTCAGAGCGACGATATCCAATACCAGATCGTATCCGATCGAACGCCTGACTTCCGGGGATCGGGTCGGAAGTGGGACTTCTACCAGCCAGGTCAGGGGATACGAAAGACGAGGACCCAGCAGTCCGGGATGAGGCTTCCAGGAAAACAGAACCAGATTTTAACGATCACAATTAACTGCAAATCAATACGCAGAAACATGTTACATCGTTGACAGAGTTTTGACAGAGCAGTGACTGCGTCACAACGGGCTGCAATTGTCACAAGTCGATATTCCCCCTAACGTAGCGGGCGATGCTCTGGCTCTGTGAATGGATTTCCGAAGCCAGCTTGGTCCAGGTCAGGAGTGGCCCCGAGTGTTGCCGGGTGATTTTGTTCGCATGGCATCGGCGGAATCTCAGAGTGACGTCAGAATCACGCCTCGAATGATTTTGCAGAAACTCTGACCAGTCGCCTTCAGCCCGTGGCTGAAACACGACAGACCGACCAGGTCCGCGTCCTACGCTCTCTCACAGAAAGAATCTGGTAATCAACCTATGTCCGTCGCCTCTACTGAATTGATGACGGGCGAACCACTTGTGGAACGCTCGCTCACTTCCGCTGAAATCAAGCGTCTGAAGACTCAGTCTGAAACCGACAACCTGGTGGCTGCGTTTCATCATGACCAATTGAAGATTGGCAACGTAGACTGGGTTGTGACGTTGTTCCTGATCGGTATCCACATCGGCGCCCTTGGCGCTTTCTTTCCGATGTTCTTCAGCTGGACCGGCGTCGCCGTCTGTCTGGTGCTGCACTGGCTGACGGCAAGCATCGGGATTTGTCTCGGCTACCATCGGTTCCTCGCTCACAAATCGCTGAAACTTGCGACGCCGGTGGAATTCTTTGTCATGGCCTGTGGCTGTCTGTCGGGTGAGGGATCGCCGATGACATGGGCCGCCACACATCGACTGCATCATCATAAGTCGGATCATGAAGGAGACCCGCATTCGCCAGTGAAAGACAGTGGCTGGTGGTCCCACTTCCTCTGGCTGTTTCCGAAGCGAACGACCGAGTCGACTCGGATTCTTTATCGCCGATACATCCCGGAACTGGTTGATCGGCCCATGATGAACTTCTTTCAAAAAACATTTCCTCTATGGCTCTGGGGCAGCGGCCTCACGCTTCTGGCGGTCGGGTATGCGATCGGCGGATGGCAGATGGGATGTTCTCTTGTGATCTGGGGAATGTGCGTTCGTATGGTTGCTGCTTACCACAGTACGTGGTTCGTCAATTCTGCCACGCATCTCTGGGGCTATCGCAACTACGACACGCGAGATGAATCCAGAAACCTTTGGTGGGTCGCGATTCTGGCCTACGGTGAAGGCTGGCACAATAACCACCATGCTCACCCTGCCATCGCTCCTGCCGGGCATAAATGGTGGGAATTGGATCCAACATGGTGGGCGATCAGATTTCTGAGAGCTCTTGGACTTGCCTACGACGTCAAGGATAAACTTCCTCAGGGTCGCAAAGCTGATGATGTGGATCCAAATGCTCAGATGGTTGAGGCGGCGTCAGCCGCATAACGTGAAATAAAGCCGTTTGACTTCTCAAGCATCCAACACAAGGCATTGCCCGTGCACCGCGGGCAATGCCTTTTTTGTTTTCATCCCGGACACTCACCCTTCGAAAAACCACCCTAAGGGCTTTCAACATTTGACCTGGGGGTCCTTTCAATTTACTCTTACGGGACGACCTGCAAAACATTCAAAAACCGCCTTTCTTTATCCGGGTCACCACGAATGAATTCTCGCACACTCGTTCAGAACATTTTGCTGCTGACATGCCTCTGCTGCTTCAGTCCCGCAGCCCTTGCGGGCACCGGGAGAATTCCAGCACCCCCGGAAGACCCGATTGAGACACCTCCGAATTGCCCCGAGTTTCTGCTGGGGCAGATCGATGGTGTCTACTACTACGGCACCAGCAACTGCGTGGATACCTATGGCTTTGGACAGTCACCGCTGAACATCCCAGTGCCTCAATGCCTCGCCGAGGGTGATGAATGTGGTCGACCGATTTCGCTTCTGAATCTGCTGCCCCAGGATGAGCCCACTCCCGATAACCTCGCTCGCTGGATTCAGGAGGTGGAAAAGAAAAAGGAAGAACTGCAGCGAATCGTAGATTCGCTGCCTCCCACTGACGGGAGACGACAACGACTTCAGAAATTGATTTCGTTCATGCAAAGGACACTGACCTATCTCAAAAATCCGGGTGAAACGCTGCAAATGAAGGCTTTGGCAAAGCAGCAATATGATATCCACCTGACTTTGCACGAGCACAGCCTTGCCTCGATTGGAATTGCCGGTGAAAATCCGCAGAGGTTTTCAGTGCGGGATGTGAAAATTGAAGGCACGCCGAAGTCCGCCGCAGACACAAATTTTGTCCCGTCAGGGCAATACCCGATCGGAGTGGAAGTCGTCTCGACGAAAGGCCCGGTGCTCAAGGTGGAAGTCGCTCCAGGACAATTCAGCTATTTTCAGACCTTCGAAATCTCGGTCAAATCCGACAACGCACAACGACGCATCGAAATGAGCGTTGGTGTCGAGATCACAGATGAAGGACTGACGAGCACAACGCCGTTAAGTGCACGATTCTCTGAGAGGGGGCGGTACGCCCATCGGCTTGTTGCTCCTGGGGACAGACCCTTTCTCGTGACCGGCTTCACAAATCTTGAGCCACGCGTGGGGCCCACCCCGTAACCGTCAGAGAATCGAAAGGCCTCCACGAGCCGCCCGTTTCACGACATGTCATTTTCAAGGCGGAAGGCTCGCGGAAGCAGTTCCGATAATTTCAGGAACTCAGGTTCCATTCCAGATCCGGAATGGATGTCGTCCAGAACCACAATCATTTCCGGACTGAACTCGTACAGGAACTGCCGGCACGCACCGCAGGGGACAGGAATCCCGCTGAGCGAAACGCTGACCGCATCAAACTTCGTGAATCCCTGAGCCACCGCGCTGGAGATGGCCACGCGTTCCGCGCAGATGGTCAGACCATAACTGGCATTTTCCACATTGCAGCCCGTAAAGATCCGTCCGCACGACGTCAGTACCGCCGCGCCGACCTGGTATTTGGAATAGGGAGCCCATGCGTTGCCTCGGACATGTCGAGAAGCATCACGGAGCTCTTTCCAGCGTGGCACCAGAGTAGACAACTGCGCCATCTTCAGAACCCTTCAATTCCTCGAAAGCAGTTTCGCACCAGCCTGAACGAGTCGAGCAGTTTACCGGGAGACTGAGGCTGATGAACCACGAGGGACATCAAATCCGCCGTCAATCGAACCTGCCCCGCGACGCCTTTGATTCCGATAAGACACCAGGTGGCTGTTCGATCGTAATCCAGGGTCACCCCGTCAGGGATTGCAGCTTCCATCTGGTCGATGACACCAGCCACGTCAAGTCCCGAAGCCGGTAACAACTCCACGGTATCAAACAGATTTCCGAAGGCCGTCGCCACCGGAGTCTCAAACATCATCTCCGGCTGACGAAAATCCGAAAGCTGCCGGCGCCAGATCACTTCCGCCGGATCGTCACTCGCAAGCCCCGCGCTGATCTGATACTCAAACCACGGGGTTACAATGGTCCCGACGCCTCCGTCGGGCTCTGAGACATTCATGTCCACTCTTCTGAACCCAAGTGCTCGGCGGAACTCAGCAAATCGAAGATCCAGATCTTCACTCAGCTCCTCGCTGGCAATTCGACCAACAAAACCGTTCGTATGCTCGTTGAATTCCGAAGGTACCTGGTGCGTCTTTCGAAAACCGCGCAGATCCTTGACCCGAGACCGCTGAAGACGGGCGAGCGTAATGTTCGACAATAGACCGGCAGGCGATGCTTCCATAACGCCGTCAGTCTACATCACTTGACCGCTTCACCCAAGCATCCCGAAAAGAGATCGATCGATACCGCCTGAGGAGAATGCCAATTCAAAAATCACGGCAAAGGTCAGTCATCGCAGATTTGAAAAAGAAGACGTCGACGATCAGCATGATGACATGAAATCCATACCATTCATCAAAATGCACGGCTGCGGCAACGACTACATCTATCTTGACGGATTTCGTCATGATTTGCCTGCCGATCTCTCTGCTCTTGCGACACGCCTGAGTGATCGGAATCGCTCCATCGGAGGCGACGGACTCGTCCTCATGCAGCCTCCTTGCACGGATCAGGCTGTCGCTGCCATGCGAATGTTCAACTCCGATGGTTCAGAAGGTTCGCTGTGTGGCAATGCGCTGCGATGTATGTCGCTGTGGCTGCATCAGACGGGGCGAGCAGGGACA
>JBKDRW010000316.1:0-3734 GCA_046341255.1 Planctomycetota bacterium | reverse complement strand
GTATCGTCGTCCATAAGTGCTATCAGACAAGGAGCTGTAATTTCCGATAATAGGCAAGATGTTGCCGACAGCCGGCGGATGCGGCACCGAAAAGCCCGTTCTCCGACAGGGTGGCGGCGCGACGTTCTGATGGCATCATCGCTCGGCCGTTGTGTCAAGCATTCACTTTTCAGCCTGCACCGAACCGGAACGGCGAACAGGCGGCGGTGCCGCAGGGACGCGGAGAACACAGACCGGATGAAATGACTCGATCCATCGCGTGCCTCACCACCTTGCGGTTCCATGTGACCGCCTGATGCAGTTTTCGCCGTGTGAACCGCCGATCGGACCCCGATACGATCGGCTACAGACCCGGTCTGGGAGGTTTCACGGGAGACTTCCACGGATCGACTCCCTGCGCGTTCAGGCGACGCCTGAAGACACTATCCCCACAGGTCACGTAAAGCAGATCACGATCCTTGCCGCCAAACTTGACGTTCGACAGCCACGCAGCTTTGGGCTTACGAATAATGAAGTTCACGCGTCCCAGCTGATCCAGAATCTGAACACCGAGTGTCGTGGTGACGTAGATTCGCCCTTCCGTATCTACCGCCATACCATCCGCCCCGGACTGGAGGTGGTCCGTCACATGCAACCAACCATATTCCTGTCTATGCGACAGAGACCCGTTGGGCTGAATCTGCCATGAGTAGCAGAACCGCCCTTCGCTGTCGGCAACCGTCAGCAAAGTCTGATCGGGCGATGTCGCAATTCCATTCGGGAAGCCGATACCACTGTCGACAACCTGAGTTTTTCCGGTGGAAGTGAAATGCCAGACCTGATGATTGTCCGGATCGGTCGCGAATCCGCTTCCATCGGGAAGGATGATCAGATCATTGCCCTTGATCCCTTCACAGACAACTTCCATGGAGCCATCCTCGGCGTATCGGACAATCTGACCCGCAGCATGTCGGCAGGCATAAAGTTTTCCATCCGGCCCGAAGGCCAGACCGTTTGCCGCACCGGAGTTCTCGGCGAAGACACTGATCGTTCCATCCGCCGATAGTTTGTGAATGCGATTGCCGGGGATATCAGTGAAGAACAGATCCCCGGCGTCATTTGCTGCCGGGCCCTCTGTGAAACTGTGTCCGGAGCTGACCAGCTGCCAGTCTTCACCATCTTTCAGCACGTCAACTCGTCGCTCTTTGGCTTTGCCAGGCTTCAGTGGCTCAGGATAGTCTCGCCACAGCCATCGCAGCGCGTCGGGCAGCACTGCCGCGCCGTGCTTCCCATTATGACCACCCTCACCCCAGACGTGGTTCACATCGTAACCTGCGTAATTCAGGGCTGACAGCATCGACTGATTCGCGTGCCACCAACTGCCCGCGTAAATATCCAGATCGTTGCTGCCATCCTGCAGGAACACGCGAATGGGCTTGTTCTCCATCTTTCGAATCATCGCAGGGAACTGATCGCCGCCGCGAAGGGCCACGAAAGTGCCGATGGTGCAATACACGCGACGAAATGCATCCGGCCTTTCCCACGCAGCATTGAAAGCACAGATTCCGCCAGAGCTGGCCCCCGCGATACAACGATCGTCCGGATTCTCGCTGAACTTCCAGGTCTTCGCGACTTCAGGAAGGAGTTCATCGATCAGAAACCTCGCGTAGGCATCACCGAGTCCATCATATTCAAAGCTGCGATTGAATCGTGGCTGCGAGTTTTCGTGAGGAGCCGGCACAACGCCCGGACTGACAAAAACTCCCAGTTGAACAGGGACTTCACCGGAATGAATCATGTTGTCCAGCACGATGGGGAGATTCATCCCCTTCGCATGACCCAACCCATCCTGAACGACCATGAGACAAGGCGGCTTCGAGGCATCGTATTTCGCGGGAACGTAGACCCAGAACTCACGAACGGTTCCGGGAAAAATCTGACTGCGGAACTCGAAGGGCCCTTCAACCTTGCCCTGGGGAACTCCGGTCCGGACTTCGGCTTCCGGCGGCCGCGGATACTCGTCACGCCCCTGAGCGGCGGCACGCGGATTTGCCGAAGCTGACACGATTGGCAACAGTAAAAGCATGGCAAGTGGGCCACGAAAAATCATATGAGCCTCAAAACTTCAGGGTGAGGGAGTTAGAGCAGGACAAACCGCTGAGTTTAAAAACTTCGGGCGGTAAGGCGAGGAAGATGGCAGAGATCCCGATCTGCGGCAACACGTCGAGATCCGCGATGCAGGTGCAGAGGCGGTGACGCTTCGATAACATATGAACTGGCGTCGAGATGTCCCGAAGCCGCTGGAGAATCTGCCATGTTGGTAATGCGAGCAATATTGTCGGTCTTTCTGCTTGCTGCAACGGTCATTGCCGAAGAACAACAGCCCCCTTCGTCCGCGACCAGCATCACGTCTGGAATTCCCTATCGAGTGGATCAAACTGACAGCTATGCCACGGAAAAATGTCAGCTCGACATTCATCGTCCGCTCGGAGTGACAAATGCTCCGGTTGTTGTCTGGTTTCACGGAGGAGGCTTAACCAAAGGAGAACGTGCAATCCCGAAGGCCTTGATGCATCAGGGGATTGTCGTTGTGGCAGCTGGCTATCGACTGAGTCCCCAGGTCAAATGCCCCACCTATCTCGAGGATGCCGCAGCAGCTGTCGCGTGGACAATCCGCAACGCGGAACAGTACGGAGGCTCGTCCAGGCGAGTTTTCATCAGTGGACATTCCGCAGGTGCGTATTTGTCTGCCATGGTGGGTCTGGATCGATCGTGGCTGGCGAGACATGATCTGGATGCCAACCAACTGGCTGGAATCATTCCCTTCAGCGGACAGGCCATTACACACTTTACGATACGCGATGAACGAGGCATTCCGGATACTCGTCCGGTGATCGATGAGTTTGCCCCATTATTCCATGTACGATCCGATGCGGCTCCGATTCTGCTGATCACGGGTGACCGCGATCGAGAACTTCTCGGGCGATATGAAGAAAACGCGTACCTGTACCGAATGCTGCAGGAAGTCAAACATCCCGATACTGACCTGTTTGAACTGCAGGGTTTTGACCATGGCGGCATGGCGGAACCAGCCTTCCCGCTGCTGCTGAAGTTTGTCCGCCAGCATTCGACCAGCGAAAGGTAAAACTCGTGGTGACTCGGCAGGACCCCGTCGACCGTCGCCCTGCAATCCGGACAACGAACCATCACAAGCCCTGCGGAAGTCAATCGCAGCGAATGACCACGGCGCAGATGACGCTCCTGCTCCACTCCACGAAACAGTCTTCAAAGGATCGTGCTGCCACGCCGTGCGTCTGACGCAGAGACAATTCATTCAGACCAATGACACTGGAGTTGACACGAACTGTTCCGGAACCGATCCCCATTTTCAGCCAACGCAACAGAAATCGGAGTCGTCGCGTTCAACTAGCTCCTGAACCCATTCAGGTATGGAACCGACTTTGCGTGTCGGCTGACCTGATCAGCCGCACTGAGAAGACGGCCGAGATAGTCCCATTGGCCGGTGACCAGCGCATCGCGAGCACTTTCAGGCATGCTGACGGTACAGCAGAAATCGCCGGCGGATACCGTCATTTTCTCGAGATCGACGGTCACTTTGAGGGCTGAATTCTTCTCGATCACGTCACAGAGTTTTTCCAGATCCGCGCGAGTCGCCTTCACAGCCGGAATCCCCAGAGAACCGCAGTTACCGAAAAAGATTTCTGCAAATGATTCGGCCACAATCGCCTGAATGC
>JBKDRW010000315.1:0-4137 GCA_046341255.1 Planctomycetota bacterium | reverse complement strand
TCGAACAACACTTCGATAGCGATTGCTCGACTGCGTTCCGATCGGTCTCGAGAGGTTGGCCCGCATGACAGGAACATTTCCATGAAACGAGTTCTGGATGACCGGCACACCAGCAGTCGCCGGTGCCATCATTTCGTGGTCACCCATGATGTCACCAGCCACCGGAATGCTGTTCATACCCGGAGCCATCATGGTTGATGATGGGCTCATGACAGTGCTCATCACAGGATCCGACCACGCTGCCTGAATCGGCATCGAGTTGTATGTGGGCATGGAATACGACGGCATTACATGGGCCGATGCAAATGGATACGCAGGCGTTCCCCAGGGATTTCCAACTGCCACTGGCACAGGCGGTGACGACGCTGGCTGCCAGCCGTAACCATAATTCCGGGACGTCATGCCCGGAGACATCGCTCCTGCCATGAACGGACTCTGGTGCATCGCTGTACTGGAGTGGCGATTGAACTGGCGAACGTATCGCCGATACTCACGAGGACGCATGGCAGGCATGGCATAGGGATTTCCCATATGAGCAGTCTGCTGTGCCCACTGCCCCTGCGGTGCCCATGCAGTTTGTGGTGTCCAGCCGCTCATGAGAGCCTGTGTCATGGGGTAGTGACTCATGGCAACCTGTGAGGAATACCCGGGCATCATCATTGTCTGCTGGGGAATCGGAGCCACCGTTCCGGGAAAGACCATACCGCTGGAACCTTCAGATCCGCAGCAGCCTGAATCGCCCGAGATTCCCGGCATCATCATTCCCTGCATCATCGGAGCCACAGCGCCTCCGCACTCATCACAGCCGGAGTTCATCATGGATGCCTGAGGCATCAGATATTGCGACTGAGGAACCATAGTCGTCATCGGACGTGGAACCCAGACTCTCTGCCAATGCCCCTGATCCACCACAACAGGACGCCATGTCTGAACTGGCACAGGCATCTGAACCTGCTGCATGCCCATGCACGGATCACAACAGTCCATACAGGGATCGCAGCACGGATCTCCCATTGACATCTGCGGAGCAAATTGCATCGCAGGAACCTGAACGACCGGAGCGGGATAAACAGGCGCCATCGCCGGAGGTGGATTGAGAAGCCCTGGATACGAAGGCTGGTAGAACTGAGATCCATAACCTCCTTCTGGCCAGCCAACGCGACCGCCCCAGTTATAATTCCAGCCAATCCCGCCGGGATTCATACCCCAGCCCCAATCCCAGTTCCAGCCGAAGAGACCAAGGTCCCAGCCGCCGGTCCAGTTGGATCCACCGCCGAGGCCACTCCAGTTCCAGCCACGGAACGGATAGTGACCGTAGGTTCCTTCCTGATTTCGAAGATAGCCATAACCCAGCCAGTCATCAATCAGACGGTAGGTTCCGTAATGATGGGCATAAGCCGGATCATTGACCGGATAGGCGCCGTATCCTGGATTGTAATTGTGCCAGTGAAATGGATCGAGAAGATTCGCGCCGGATGTTGTGGTGGTCAGCAACAGACCAACCGTCAGAATGAGGGTTCTGAAGCGGAGTCTCATAGGGATTCCCTCGAAGAGACAGTAACTGAGAAGAGCGACAGATCGCCGTACGAATGCTGGCGAGAAATCTGTCGAGGAGAGGTAAGTTGGCAGGAACTTACGACTGCAACGCTTCAGAGAAAATCTGAAATTGACTCAAGTTTCGCACCGAGGCGTATTTTGATCAAAAGCGTTTCTGTGCTTCGGCGTGAATGGCCGCTCAGCGAAAGAGTCCGGCAAGCAACGTGATGAGCACAATGACCACCACCACGAGGATCAGCGGCAGAATCTGCCTGCCTCTGGCAGTTCCTGCCGAAGAGCCATCACTGCGCTCGCTCTCGTCCAGTGACTCTGGCGGCTCGAACAACTGCACGACGATGGAACGCCTCGATGTGCCGGGGGATTCGCGCTGATCGACCAACGGCATGGCATCGTCGCCCGGCCCGATCAGAATCTCGCCCAGCCGCCCCTGAAATTCCCGGGCCGAACTGAGTTGCGTCGGACTTCGTTCGTCCGTAAGACGCGTCAGCAGACGCTCCAGCAACTGATCCGTCGACGTCTGGGACACGACTGGTGATGCTGAAGCCAAAAATCCACCGTTTCCAGCGTCCGGCAGCGCTTCCGTTCTCAACAAAGATGACAGCACCAGAGCCAGATCGTTCAGATCCTTCTCCACCTCTTCTCGCGATGCCAGAGTGCTGACTGTAATCAGGGCCGCATTCGTCTGCTCCGTCTGACCTGCGTCCGCTGCGGCTTTCAGCCATCGCGCAACGCCGAAGTCAGACAGCATCACCTGCAGGTTGTCCGAAATCAGGATCGTATCTGTCGACAGACCACCGTGAGCCAGCCCGAGGTTATGAGCCTGCTGAAGGGCAGAACACACCTGCCACCCGATCTCGATCACATCCTCCGATGAAAAGCGACGTCCATTTTTCAGTCGATCTGCCAACGACTGAAACGCTGTCGGGACAGTCCAGAAATACAGTTGGCCTGCAGATTCACTGCTGCCCAGAAACCTGAGCACCGACTGATGCTGAAGCATCATCAGCATCGCCCGGTTGCTCTTCAGTGCACGCCGAAATTCGGCACATTGCGAAACTCGCGATGAAAACACCGTCAGACGAACAGGCGACCCATCAGCGTGACTCACGGCATCATAGATGGTGAACTCATCGCGTGACGCGACTGATCGCACGATGTCCACATCATCAGCAGCAAAGTCATTCACGGTCAGATCTCATCCGCCAGAAGGCTCAGCATCACGCTGACAGGCGAACTCACAGCATACTCAGCTGAAGTCAGACGGATTACCGAACAGACCCGTACCGCTCGACGATCCAGTCCCTCCGCGAAGATTCGGGTTTCTCGGCTTTCGTGGTTCCGGAGGCGCTGCAGGCTCGGCTTCTTCCGTACGTTCCGGCTTGGGCGGCTCGGGACGTTTCTCGAGAGCCTTCAGGGACAAGGAGACCCGCTTGCGCTTCGTATCGACTTCGACGACCTGGAAGTCTCGAGTCTCACCAACCTTCAGAATTTCTCCAACACTCCCGACGCGGCGCCAAGCAAGTTCACTGATGTGAACCATGCCCTCGAGACCAGGCTCAAGCTCAATGAACGCACCAAAGTCCGCCAGACGCGTGACCTTCCCCGACACCGTACGTCCCTGAGCATACTGCTCCTGAGCGCTTTGCCATGGGTTCTGAGCCAGTTGCTTCATCCCGAGGCTGATTCTCTTCTTTTCACCGTCAAGCTTCAAAATCTTGACATCGATCTCCTGACCTTCAGTCAGCACATCCTTCGGGTGATTGATTCGCGACCAGCTGATCTCGCCGATATGAAGGAATCCGTCGACGGGCCCGATGTTCACAAATGCGCCGTAATCCTTCAGTGTCTTGACCGTTCCCTTGTAGTCCTGTCCAACTTCAACTTTTTCCCAGAATTCTCCCTCACCCTCCGCCCGCTCTGCCTGCAGCAACGCGCGGCGGCTGACGACAAGGTTTCGTTTCTTCGGATTGACTTCCGTAATCTGAACGGGAAATTTCTGACCGACATAAGACTCCAGATTTCCAGCAAAGCCGAGGTCCACCTGACTGGCCGGCAGGAACGCGCGAAGGTTGCTGACCGTGACCTGCAGGCCACCTTTATTGACAGCGGCAACCATGCAATCCACCACCTGACCGACGGCCAGTGAGTCCCAGTTTCCGGACGCTTTGTGACGCGCCCGTGGAATACGTCCCTTGATCAGCCCGTCCGCATCCGGGGTGTCAATAATCACATCCAGCACATCGCCGACCGCCGGCACTTTGCCCTCAGCAAACTGCGAGGCCTGAATGACTACATTGTTGCGAAGACCGGCATCCAGAAATATCTCGCCGCTGTGAACGGCCTGAACGGTTCCCTTGACTTTTGTTCCCTGCGAAATCCCTTTGCCCTGCGAGGATTCCGGAGTTGCAGATGGTTCGCCGCCTTCGTCAGAAAGCACCGGTGGAGCAACGATGTCTCCCGCCATCGCCGCGGCAACTTCCGCTTCGATCGACTCGTCGAGTTCATCAGCCGTAGGAATTTCAACGTGACCGGGTCGAGGAGACCGCGGAGCCGAAGAACCAGTGGAGACCACCTCCATGC
>JBKDRW010000314.1:0-3090 GCA_046341255.1 Planctomycetota bacterium | reverse complement strand
GCTGAGAGTCTGTCTCTACTCGTTTTCCGCATGTCCTTCGGCTGGATGCACAGGCACAATGGAACGCTGCCTGACAGGTGTGACCGGTATCCGCTGATTGAAGTGCAGAGAGAAATTGCTTTCGTGTTCGATGGGTGGAGCGGAATTCAGGTCTCGAGGGACTGCTGGACGGCCATGTGTGATGATGGCACGGTGAGACCGGAGGAGTTCCCACAGCGGGATTTGTTCCGCAAATTCGATATCCTGAACGGGAAGCTGATTCAGATAACGATGCGGGACCCGAGAAAGGTGGCAACATCGTGTTGGTATCAGAACATGTCTGATTCA
Organism: Planctomycetota bacterium; assembly: GCA_046341255.1. Taxonomy (GTDB): domain Bacteria; phylum Planctomycetota; class Planctomycetia; order Planctomycetales; family Planctomycetaceae; genus SXXK01. Next base: position 2,763 of record JBKDRW010000314.1, on the reverse strand, counting down.
GAGTCAGAATTCCTGAAGGTGATACTGCTGATGTGAGCTTTTCTGCCGGATCAATGAAACGCGGCCTGCCTTTTCCGATAAATTATTTTCTCGCTGACGCCTGAGTCCAACGGTGATGATGTCCTGCTGATCGTTCCTCCGACAACTGATGAAGCTGGCAATACCCGTCATTGCGACTGACACAAAGCCGCGGAGCATCGCTTTCATGGAAGAGTTTCTGTCTCAGAGGATTCAATGCGAGGATTCGCTGGTTGTCTGGATCGTGCGGTCCGATCACGATGGTTTGATGTCGTCGATGTCGTGCGAAGATATTGGACTGGTGACTGACGGGATTGAGGATTTATCTGATCGGGATCTTGAACGATGGCACAGATATCGCACTGCGTATAAGAAGAATCAGTTTCTGATGTCGCGAAGAGCCATTTCGTTTATCTTGATGAAAGAGTTCGGTCCCCATCATCAGTTCGCTTGGGAGGGAGTTCGGGGTGAATGTCCAAGGCTGCTGGATGTCCTTGGGCAAGACGTCGCGGCGGTCAGTCTGTCACACGCCGAAAATGTCGTCGTAGTTGGCATAGATCACGACCGTCATTCAATCGGCGTTGATTGTGAGTTTGTCACATCCATAGCCCCTGAAACACTTCTCGGATATTTCGCAAACGAAGTCGCACCCTTCGCAGAAGGTGATTCGACGTTCAGTCGACAGTGGCGTGCAGCGATTTATTGGACCGAGTTCGAGGCGAATTGGAAAATGCTTCAGAATCTGGAGTTGCTGCACCGTGATTCAGCCAGATCTTTGTGCCCCCTCGAGGCAGGATGGGATCGGTACACGAAAATCGACGGGAGGTGCGGGCCACCGAACAGTCTTAAATGGAGAGTTGACTTAAGCCCCGATGTGATCTTGGTCCATCGATTGACACCTGATTTGACGTTCGAAGCCAGCCCAGTGGGAGGTGAGTGGTGCGTGTGTTGCGTTCGTTCCACGCATCGCTGATTCGAAGAGACCTCCAAAAGCCTTTGGCAACTCTCTGGTCGCTGTTCGCAAATGCCTTGAGTTACGAGTCAAAACGAGTGCGGTAAGCAGATATTCTGCACTCCGCTGCTTCGGAACGTCGTGAGTCTCTCTGCAGGACAGATTTACTGAGATTGCAACAGGTGCCGTCTCCGGATTCCGTGAGCATATTTTATCAGGCATGGATTCCCATACCACGTGGCTAATGAATTCGCGGCCGGCAAGATTGTCAGGACGAATTCCTGACACGTACGATGATCCCGTCGCGAGCCATTTGGATCAGTGTCAGGCCTGAAGGTACATCAACAGTGCCAGAATCTGCAGTTGCCGAACACCCGGCTCCGGAAACGAAAGATTCGTCGAGCGTGTTCGAATTGGTGTTACTGGTGATGACGATGGTGAAACGTGGATCAGAGAAGATCACGTTCTGCCTTCTTCGGTTCCGCAATGTACAACAAATTAATCGTTTTGATCCTCTGGTATGGAGCGATCCTGACAGCCTCGAGTCCGCAGTTGCTGCGTTCAGTCCCGTCGATGCGTTACGACAGGTCACGTGAGTTCACTGTGACTTCGATGTTACAAGCCTGATATCAAGATGATTTATAAGGGTGTTGATGAGAGATGCCTTGCGAGAAGTGAGCGAGGGGCCGATTGAAACGCGGGTACACTCACGTTTATGTGACAAAATCACCCTTGAAGATCGATTCGGAAAGCCTTCGTTTCATTCCTGACGGAGCGTAGAAAATCTCCGATTTCCAGAGAGGCTTCACCGTAAGAGTGTCTTAACAAGCGGATGTCGAACTTTGCGGGAGGAAGTGTGTCCAACGAGAATGTCGTCTGCTGGGTTACAGTTGATGGGGGCGAGCAGGAAACTGAAGTCAGACCCTGATCTTCATGAAAGGGCGTCACGGGCTGCCAATTCATCTTACGATAAGTACGACCTTGTCGTCCTGAAGGTCGACAACAAAAAGCTCTCCGAAAAGCATTTCAAAAAACCGCGTGGCTGGAATCGGCTGCGACATCGCCTGGATATGAATTTCCCTGCTGAGAGCAAGCCTGGTTTCAGGGGAGTCTGAATTTCGGACTTCAATCAGCAGTCGCTGTTTTTGAAGGTTCTCAATCAACTGCTTCGCCGTCATTCTACCCTCCTGGAGCTGGAAGGCCATCTTTCGGAGAGGTTGATTCAAAGACCCTGCTCCAGGCGTTGGGTTGTAACGCTGAGATATCAGCAATTCGTTGAATGCAGCATGATCTGCTATGATTCCGGACACCTCTGCCGCTGATGACGTCCATTTGGCGGTAATCTTCGGGAGTTGCTTCTGCGAGGCTTCCATCATTCTGGATTTCAGGCTTGTGCCGATGATATAGCGGTGTGTGAAGACCTGATTCCTCGGAATGGGCGAAACCATTAATGCCCGATCTGATGTGTCAGGCGCCAGCATCAGATCAAACTCATTGAGAATCACTGCTGCCAGGCTCGCAAAGCTCATGGAGGGAAGTGAGCCAGCGTCCCAGACATCATGCGGAATTGCTTCGGGATTCGAAATCCGCAAGCCGACGGCCGTTGCCGACTCAACCAGAATTTGACGAGGCTCTGCAAGCATCTCCCATCTGGGAACGAGATTTTTTTCGGTCAATCCGTGACCGGGTGAAACCGACCGACGAACTTCTCGTACTGTGTGAATTGTCTGATCCACGAGCGCAGGCAGGCGGTGAACCTCCGGCGACGGTCCCAGAACAACCATGTCATCGAT
>JBKDRW010000313.1:0-11697 GCA_046341255.1 Planctomycetota bacterium | reverse complement strand
GAGTGACGTCGGGTTGAGGATTGTCATTTCGCAGGAGTGGTTGACCGTGCACGTTGATCTGCCGAGCCTTCTTCGTACACTGCTGTCAGTCGACAAAGATTCACAGTCAGCCTCGGCAGGTGTGCTGGAAGTTGTGTTTCGCGATTGTGTGCGGCTGGTTTCGAGGGGCATTCCGTGGCTGCGGAAGCATCGTTCGGTGTCCCTGTTCGACGACCGCCTGTTTGTGTTTTCGCGATCTGTGCCGGACTGTCGGAAACTGAGTATCGGATCTTCTCGACCGGGCCGTCGGCTGGATCTTGAGACATGGTGGTTTGACCTGCTCAGGACGGCTGTTCTGCACTGTCATGAAACGGATGAAATGCTGTTAACGGCCGAAGGATCGTCGACATGTGAGGCTGTTCGAAGAGCTGCGGAACTGTTCGGAAAGCCTCGTCTGCATTTCCGGCCGATTGGCAGGGGAATGCTGGACACGGGTCACGCAACGCTGCAATGGCTCACCACGTCTCTGGAGTATCTTGAACGGGTCGATTTCGGTGGCGGTTCGAGTGCCACAATACAGACACTGGTCTCACCGCCAATATGTTCAGCGATGTTGCCGTCAGCCATCCGTCGCCATTCATCGAACGTGACGGAGCAGTGTTCGCGTGAGGTTCCCCTCGCCGATCAGTTGCTGGTCGCTGCATCGGATCGAACCTATGTCATCTCCCTGCGTAAACACGGGTATTTTCAATCGCTGCTCGAAAGTTGGCTGCGCGAGCCGGAGAATCCACCGCAGTGCATTCTGATTGCATCCGATGCCGGCGGACAGCTTCCGGAGGCGACCCGCGATCTTCCTGCAGGCTGGATTCCGTGGCTGGTCGAGGCTTCTGAGAGGCAGGCGATTCAGGCAGACAATTCGACACGGCCGCGGCAGACCCATGGGTCGCAAATGCTGATGCGAGAAGGATATTTGATCCCGACGCTTCGTCGTCCCGGGTTGATTGTGGGACCCGTGAGAGATCCGATAGCCAATCCGGAGGACTGGCTGCTGCACTGGACGCGTCCAGCCACAGGTCCATGGCCGGATGAGTCTCCGGACGATTATCTCGATGCATTGATTCTCAGAACGGAACGTGCGCAACGATCGGCATTGGCAACGCTGCTGCAAATCGTGGCCGACGGTGTCCTTCGCGGCTCTGCCACAGGCATTCGTGGTGGGTACCCGGTGGTATCACTGACTGCAGTACCATTGTCTGAATTCTGCAGGCGACGGACGTTTCGCAGTCATCTTCAACGGTTTGATTTCGAACCGTGGGGAATTGGATTTCGACGTTCATCGATCGCCGATGTGGTTCGCGAAGTCAGCTATGGAACAGAGTCAGACTGGGACGAGTTGCCGCATCAGGATCGCCCTTTTTTTCAGAAGGCAACGACCGGCGGAGCGACGAATAACGTTGCGGAACGGGAATGGCGAGTCCTGAACGAACTGGTGTTTCAAAAATTGCCTGCAGACGATGTGTGTCTGTTCGCTCCAACGCAGCAGGATGCCCAACTGCTTGCGTTGCATTGTCGCTGGCGGATCGTGATTACCCCATCGTGATCGCTGGAACGAGGATTCTCAGATAGCCGGATTCTGTCGATTCCATGGGCGCAGAGGGCAGCTAGTTCAGAAGCCGTTCGTACGAATCCAGACCGTGTGCTGCAATCTGTTCGGTGATATATCTCCACACATCATCAATGATGGCTCCGGAGAGGAGTCCGCCAACGGCTTTCGTGCCGATCCCTCCAAGGAACGTGCCGAGCGTGGTCATCGGGTCATGCCCAACCAGTCGCTCTGTCTGCACGTGAGCAAACTCATTCGCAATCAGGCTCAGACCGGGCAGTTTTGGAACAGGATCTTTCCCGCTGACGTACCGAGAAATTGATCCGGAGAATTCTCGATCGAAAGCATCGCAGGCGATCTGATTACCGATCATTGGGGCGCCAAAGGTGTAGATCTGGTGCACCCGGATGAATTTCCGACTGAGCAACCATGCCCCAAACAATGCCAGAGCCCCGCCGAGGCTGTGTCCGGTGATCCATAAAGGACGATCCATCTTTTTCATCTGGGCTTCGATCTCTGCAGCGACTGGTGTCCAGATTTCTGCGATGGCATCTGCAAACCCCTTGTGGAATCTCGCTCCGACTCCGGCAGCACAGAGGTCGTGACCAAGCCGACCATCCGGAACGATCAGAAGATTCATGGCATCGGTCAGCAACCAGTCTTTCAGGCCGTCGATGCTGGTTGGCGACTCGGTGCCGCGGAACGCGAGCACAATATGTTCGTCATGACTTGCAATGTATGCCTGAGTATTGTCGACACTGATCAGTCTGGACGACATGGCAAACAGGTCACGAAATTTCGCAGTCCCTTCAGCCTCCGGCATGTAGGCAATCTGACAGGCGGCACACATCGCTCGCGCGTTATTTTGATCCCCGACTGCATCTTCAATCAACTGGTACATGGGTATATGTCACTCGACGTTGGGCTGGAAAATCAGATCCGCCTCGCATTTTGACAGTCCAGCAGACCTTTTTCGAGCCTGGCGAACGGTCGAGAATCTTTTCGAAATTGTTGCGGATTTCGATCACTCAGCAGTGGCGACTGATGTCATCGGTGCGATGGTCGCGGCGTCTCATACATTGATCCGTCGTGCATCGGCTGTGCAGCCGGAAAGGGGGGAATCTGATCATCCAGGGCAGCAGCCTCGGCGAGAATTGCAGGAGTGGTCCCTGATGGGTTCCGATGATCGCTCAGGAGGATCTGTTTCAGATCCTCCTGACTGATGACGACTGCATTCACCGTTTCGTGGACTTCAGGCATTCGCGTTCGAATCGACCTGAATCCTGGAAAAGTCTGCGGTCGAGACTTTGCGCGGCGGCTTCGGTTCTCTTGAATCCCGGCTGGCCGATCAACCAACCGCATCGCAGGGCTTCTCCCATGAAACGAGTCGGTATCATTGCGTTGCTGCATGAGAGCAACACGTTTCTCGATATCCCGACGACGCTGGAACATTTTTCGACGAATCTGCTCGTTGAAGGGCCGGATGTTCTGAAAGCCTTTCGCGATACCGTGCACGAAGTTGGCGGCATGATCTCGGCAATCGAGACGGCTCCGGACACTGAACTGATCGGCATCTTTGCTGCGCGAGCAATGCCGTACGGGACCATCACGGCGGATTGCTGGTCGATGCTGATGACGCGGCTTGAGCAGGCCCTTGCGGTGAGCCCGTCCCTTGACGGGCTGCTGGTGGCTCCGCATGGCGCGACCGTCGCCACGACGGCCCGCGATGCGGACGGTGACTGGCTGCGGCGAGTGAGAATGATGGTGGGACCGCGGGTGCCCATGATTGGAACGCTGGACCTTCATGCGAATGTCTCGCAGCTCATGGTGGAGCAATGTCAGGCGTTGATTGGATATCGTACCAACCCGCATCTCGACCAGTTCGCGCGTGGGCAGGAAGCGGGAATCATGATGCTTCGGACGCTCAGAAACGAGATTGATCCGAGGCTGGCGATGGTTTCCTTGCCCTTGTGTGTCAACATCGAACGTCAGGCAACGGGCGAAATTCATGGTCATCAGTTGTGGGCGGAAGCGGATCGGCTGCAGCAGCTGCCCGGAATGCTGAACGTATCCTGTCTTTACGGTTTTCCGTACGCTGATGTGACGGAAATGGGAGCGACCGTCCTGGCAGTCAGCGAGTGGGACGAGGCACTGGCGAATCGGGTGGCGAATGAAATGGCTCGATTCTGGTGGAATCGACGTGAGCAATTCGCGGGGCAGCTGATCGGGCTTTCCGAGGCCGTCGCGATGGCCTGTCAACGAAGGCTTGTAGACTCTTCCCGTCCGGTGGGGCTGCTCGAAATGGGCGACAATGTGGGAGGCGGCAGCCCCGGCGATGGGACATGGATAACGCATGAATGGCTGAAGTCGGGTACTGGGCGAATCCTGACAGTACTGTATGATCCGGAGGCGGTCAGTCGTACTTCGTCGATGACTCCCGGATCGATACTTCAAACGAGTGTGGGCGGGAAATGTGATCCGGAGCGACATGGTCCACCGATTCACGACGAGTTCCGAATCATCCGCAGATCAAATGGACAATTCAGTGAACCGGAAGTGCGACACGGTGGGTACTCGAGGTTTGATCAGGGAGCCACAGTGGTCCTCGAGTCGGAGCAACTGACGGCGATTGTGACATCGCGGCGTGTGGCACCTATGAGTCTGCAGCAGGTGATCTCGCAGGGTGTCAACCCGCTGGACTTTGCGGCGATTGTCATCAAAGGTGTGCATGCCCCGGTGGCCGCCTACAGTCCGGTCTGCAGTCAGTTGATTCGCGTCAATACCCGGGGTGCGACATCAGCTGATCTGCTGGAATTTGACTTTCAGCATCGTCGACTGCCGATGGTTCCGTTCGAGCGAATGTAATGTGGTGAATGGTCTGGCTGGAGTGTTGCTGCTGGCGACACGACTGTCAGTCATGAACGCGGTGACTTGATGCGACTGGTGCGGAAAGAGACGGATCGATATGGCCAAATCATCTGAGTCTGCTGCCAGGAGATTATCGACAGAAAGTGAAGCATCGTGTTCCCCGGGAACGACATCTGTTCGTTTTGTGATTCTGTTTCTTGCCACCAGCCTCGCGATGATGCTGTATCTGGATCGAGTCTGTGTCAGTCCGGCCGGGGAGGCCATTTCTCGGGATCTGAAGCTGTCCCGCGAGGAGTTCGATGATATCCTTAGCGCGTTCTTCCTCACCTACGCGTTGGCGCAGATTCCGTCGGGTTGGCTGGGCGATCGGTTTGGTGCTCGGTGGATGCTGGCGGCATACGCGATCCTTTGGTCGCTCACAACGGCCGGCATGAGTCTGGTGACAGGCGGGGCAGGTCTGCTCTGGTTGCGCATGGCATGTGGGTTGTTCCAGTCGGGCGCTTATCCCGTGGCTGCGGGTGTCGTGCGACGCTGGGTTCCGATGCATCGGCGGGGCTTTGCCAGTTCTGTGATTGCGGTTGGAGGTCGGCTCGGCGGCGCGCTGGCGCCTGTGTTGACGGTGCAGTTGATGTTGTTTTTTTCTCTCGGTATCAACGGCTGGTTGTCCGATTCATCCGCTGTTGCAGACGCTGCCAGCTGGCGCCCCGTCATGATGCTCTTTGGGATTGTTGGGATTCTGCTGGCACTCGGGTTTGCGTGGTACGTGCGTGATCGCCCGGAAGATCATCCGGCTGTCGGTGAGGGTGAGTTGAAGCTGATTCTGGGCGACCAGGGTTCACCTGTCGGTTCATCGGTCACAACTCGCACCATGGCCGGGATGCCACCGATGTTGGCCATGATGCTCTCGATCCCGTTGTGGCTGAGTTCCTTCGTTCAGTTCGCGTCCAATCTGGGCTGGGCGTTTCTGGTAACTCGTCTGCCGGTTTATCTGAAGGAAGTCTTTCAGACCACGCTTGAGCAGCAGGGATGGCTGCAGAGTCTGCCATTGATCGGGGGAATTGCCGGGATGCTGATGGGAGGCTTCCTGACGGATGAGCTGACTCGTCGATTCGGATTGCGTTGGGGTCGAGCACTTGCGATGGGTGGTTCGCGACTGCTTGTGGCACTGGCTTTTCTGAGTCTGCTGTGGACCGATTCGGCGATGGGCGCTACGGTCTGCCTGAGTCTTGTCGGGCTTGCTACAGACCTCGGGACACCCGCGTGCTGGGCCATGGGGCAGGATATCGGCGGTCGACATGTCGGGTCGGTGTTTGGCTGGGCCAACATGTGGGGAAATCTCGGAGCGGCCTTGTCTCCGAAACTTTTCGGCTGGATCGTGGCGTCGTCGGTGTCTGTTTCCGTGGGCTGGAAGACCGCGTTCATTACCTGTGCCGTTGTGAATCTGATTGCAGCCGTGGCGGGGTTCCTGATCAATACGTCGCGAACAATGACTGACGATTGAGCGGAATGCAGAGTCGGAAAAGGACAGTGAGCGGCGAATCAAGCGAAGCACGGCTCAGGACGATGCTGGTCAGCCCGCAAATGGTCGCGAGATGACTCCCTCCGTGGGGCTTGATGCCGTCGCGTAGAGTTTTCTCGGAATGCGTCCGGATCGAACGGCAAGTCGGCCGGCCTCGCAGGCGAGTTTCATGGCCACTGCCATCTGCAGAGGATCCCTCGCACTGGCGATTGCGGTATTCAGCAGAACACCATCACAACCCAGTTCCATGGCAAAGGCGACGTCGCTGGCTGTACCCACACCCGCGTCAATGATGACAGGGTAGTCGGGATCATTTTCCTTCAGGTATTCGAGACAGATTCGAATGTTGTTCGGATTGAGCACACCCTGACCACTTCCGATCGGACTGCCGGCCGGCATCACAGACGTCGCCCCGGCCTGTTTGAGTCTTCGCGCGGTGATCGGGTCATCGGACGTATAGCAGAGAACCTGAAAACCATCATCCACCAGCATCTTGCAGGCTTCGACGGTCGCGACCGGGTCGGGCAGAAGTGTTCGAGTGTCGGCGAGCACTTCCAGTTTCACCCAGTCCGCTCCCGGATTTTCGAGACCTCGAAGAATTTCTCGACCCAGTCGGGCCACGCGAATGGCATCTTCTGTGTTAAAACAGCCCGCCGTATTGGGCAGAATCGTGTAACGGTTCAGGTCGATGAAGTCGAGAATATTGCGTCCGGATGCATCCACCAGTCGCTCGCGACGAACAGCAACAGTGATGACTTCCGATCCGCTCGCTTCGAGGCATTCCCGCATCAGTTCGAGGGTTGAGTACTTGCCGGTTCCGACAATCAGCCGAGATTTCAGGGTATGAGTCCCGAGGATCAGTGGAACATCATTCTGAACGGGAGAAGAACGATCGGTCATGGGTTCGAAACTTTCACAGTGATTCGAGATGGCGAGATGCTCTGGACGATCAAGATCGGAAGAGAAGATGGCGTCTGCGTTCAGCCACCACCAACAAGTGTTACAATCTCAATGCGATCCCCTGCATTCAGTCGACACTCGGCATGTCTCTCTCTGGGAATCACTTCAAGATTCCGTTCCACGGCACAATAACGGCTTTCAATTTTCAGATCAGCCAGCAGATGGGAGATCGTCCACGATGAATCGATATCGCGAAATTGACCATTGACTGTGATGGGAATGGACATGCATTGTCCTGAAATCGTGAAATCACCGACGAGAAGGAAATGACAGTCTGGAAAGTGTACTCATCTCTCAACAGATGTCATTCGGAGTCTTGTCGCGTTCCGGAAATCGGTTGCGGCGGATGGCAATGGATGAAGTCGGCAGGCAGGATCGGAAACGGAGAAGCCTGATCAACGGTCTTCATGATCAAATCGACGTCCCGACACTTCGTGACTTCGAAGGAGTGGGGCCGCGTCAGACCGCTGCGGTCCGACGGATGCGATCGGAAATCGGGATGAATCTGTTGTCTCCGATCGATTCCACTCAAGTTGTCGTGATGATGTCACGCTGTAGAACTGAATATCAACAATGTCGTCGATGTTGGATGCATAGCCTCCGGCCATGACCATGACGAGTGGACGTTGCAGGCGGCGGCAGAGTTCGAAGACCAGATCATCCCGGCGTCTGAGCCCGGCCTTGCTGATTGCAAGGCCGCCCAGGGTGTCGCCGACAAACGGATCGGCACCGGCCAGAAAGTAGATGATGTCGGGCAGGAAATTTTCTGTGGATCGGTCGATCCCGGTTTTCCATGCGGACAGATAATCCTCATCGGCCGTGCCCGGGGGCAGTTCGATGTCGAGATCGCTCTTCATCTTTCTGGCCGGAAACGCCTTCGCGGCATGAAGCGAGAATGTTCGAACCGTAGGATCGTCTGCGAAGATCTTTGCGGTACCATCACCCTGATGGACGTCCCCGTCAAGAATCAGGGCCTGCTGAATGTGCTTTTCAGACTGCATGTTGCGCGCGGCGACGGCGACGTCATTGAACACGCAATACCCCGCGCCACGGTCTGCGAAAGCGTGGTGAGTTCCTCCGGCGAGATTGGCCGAAACGCCGTCTTCCAGAGCGCTGCGAGACGCGGCGATCGTTGCTCCGGTGGAGCGGCGGCAGCGTTCGACCATCTGCAGGCTCCACGGGAATCCGATCTTCCGGAGTTCATCCGGCAGGAGGGTGCCTGAACTGACACGTCGAATCCAATCCTCCGTGTGCACCCGCTGCAGTTGCTCGTTCGTCGCGGCCGGCGGAATGCAGATCTCATCCGCGGAAAACTGTCCGCTGGCTTCGAGACGTTCACGCAGGAGACGGTACCGCTGCATGGGAAATCGATGACCGTCGGGCAGGGGCAGAACAAATAAATCGGTGTGATAAAGCTTCATGATCGCTGACGTCAGGAAAATCGGCAGGCACGAACAGTACGAAATCAGAGAGTCCCGCAGACGTGATGTCAGTTTAGACTCCAGAGCGTCATTGTGACGAATTGCCCGATGAATTGATCCCTGAAAATCGTCGCGAATACTGTGCGCGATGGGGCCGCGCCGCTAAGATTGTGACGGTCGAGAGTTGAAAAGTGCTGGCGATCGGCGACGGCTCTCAGTTTTTTGATCGATATTTATTGCGGATTTTTGAACAGCGATGGCAAAGAAATCAATTGCTGACGTCAGTGTGTCAGGCAAAACCGTTCTCATGCGAGTGGACTTCAACGTGCCTCTGGACGAGCAGTGCAACGTCACGGACGACCGTCGAGTCCGCATGGCGGTGCCGTCGATTCAATCGGTGCTTGATCGCGGTGGAAGACTTGTGCTTTGCAGTCATCTTGGGCAGCCGAGGGATGGCGAAGATCTGGCCAAATACAGCCTGAAGCCTGCGGTGGCCGTTTTGTCCTCCCTTTTGGGTCGGCCAGTTGCGTTTGCCACTGACACTGTTGGGCCAGACGCGGTCGCAAAAGTGGCGGCTCTGAAAGATGGCGATGTCCTGTTGCTGGAGAATCTCCGCTTCAATAAAGGCGAAAAGAAAGGCGATCCGGAATTTGCAGGAAAGCTGGCGGGTTTCGCTGACATTTATTGCAACGATGCGTTCGGCACCTGCCATCGAACCGATGCGTCGATGGTTGCTGTGCCTCAGGCGATGGCCGGGAAGCCACGCGTTGTTGGTTTCCTTGTGCAGAAGGAAGTGCAGTACCTGTCCGATGCGATTGCGAATCCGAAGCGTCCGTTCATCGCGATTCTGGGGGGCGCAAAAGTCTCGGACAAAATCAATGTGATCAAGAACCTGCTGACGATCTGCGACAAAGTGCTGATTGGTGGAGCGATGGCTTATACGTTTGCCGTCGCCAAAGGCGGGAAGATCGGCAAGAGTCGCGTTGAAATGGATCGAATTGAACTCGCGAAGGAACTGATGGCTACTGGCGGTGGAAAGCTGGTACTGCCGTTGGACACACATTGCGGCGATGCGTTCAATGGAAATTGCAATAAGGTCATTGTGAAGGCGGGCGAGATTCCGGATCATTTTGAGGGATTTGACATCGGACCGGAGACCGCAGCGTTGTATGCCGCCGAAGTTTCGAGGGCACAGACGGTCGTTTGGAATGGTCCGATGGGCGTTTTTGAGATGCCACCGTTTGACGAAGGAACACGAAGGGTCGCGGAAGCGATCGCCAGCAGTTCTGCGACGAGCATTATCGGGGGCGGTGACAGCGCGGCGGCCATTCAGCAACTTGGATTTGCCGACAGAGTCACACACGTCAGTACGGGTGGTGGCGCCAGCCTCTCGATGCTGGAAGGTGAGAAATTCGCGGCTGTTGAGTTGCTGGATGAGGCGTGAAGCGACGTCTGACCAGTCAGGCCTGCTTCGGGGTTCCAGACAGATTGAACGACTTTGAGATGTGAGAGATGCGATGGATTTGTCAGAAGGAACAGGCCCGGCTGCGGAAGACCTGGCACAGCAATACGCGTTGACGGAGGATGGCCTGCTGAAAGTCTACAGCGCCGGTCCTGTGACTGTGCTGGGCTTTAGTGGCCACGATGTGCCATCGGAGTTCAATGCGGCTCATTATCGGGCGGCCATTACCGATCTGGTCAGAGCCAATCAGTCGTCCGTGGTTGCCTTCGATCTGACCGGTGTTCGTCTGGTTCCGAGCGGGATGCTGGGTCTGCTCGTCTCGCTGACGCGTGTGGAGGGGCTTCCACTCAGAGTCCAGGTCTTTAATCCCAGCGAAGATGTTCGAGAGGTACTGTCGATCACGAAACTCAACCGCATGATTGAGATTCATGAGGTTGAGGTTGGCAGGAATTCGGGTGAGTCGAAGTGATGGAGTCTTTGTTTTCCGCCGCATTACTGGAACGCATCCAGGCATCTCGAATCATCTCTGTTCTGGTCGTCGAGAATGCCGTTCATGCTGTTCATGTTGCCATGGCACTTCTGAGAGGTGGTGTGGATGCGATGGAGTTGACGCTCAGGACCCCATCAGCGCTGGACTGCATTCGGGCGATTCGTGCAGAAGTTCCGCAGATGATCGTTGGTGCCGGAACGATTCTCTTTCCGAGGCAGGTTCAGGAAGTTCTGTCGGCAGGAGCAGCTTTCGGAGTTGCACCGGGAACGAATCCGGAGGTCATTCGCGAAGCAGTGAGGCTCGGGCTTCCGTTTGCACCGGGCGTCGTGACGCCGACCGATATTGATATCGCCGTGCAGTGCGGATGTCGCGAACTGAAATACTTCCCGGCTGAACCTTCGGGTGGCCTTGCGATGTTGTCAAGTATCAAGGCGCCTTTCGCGCATCTGGGGCTGAAATATATTCCTCTGGGAGGCGTGACGCCCGGGAACCTTCGCGCTTATCTGGCCGATCCCGACGTGATCGCGGTCGGGGGATCGTGGCTGGCGAAGGCCGAATCGATCCGGGCTGAGCGGTGGGACGAAATTGAACGGAATGCTCAGGAGGCCAGATCCATCGCCGACTGCGGTCCCCGTCGTCGGGACGGGTAACTGCATCGATCTGCATCAGTCGTGAATCCTGAGGTCGAGGGGAGATGCAGAATCGCATAAACGTATCGACGGCAATTTGCAATTCAGAACCTGACAATCATCGTGAAAAAAGTCGGCAGGAGGCAGATCCTGCCGGTTCCTGGATTTCAGTCTTTCCATGGAGTTGATCGTTAGTCAGAATTTGTCAGAGGTCGCAAGCGGGATATCACCCCTGAATGTCGATTCGACCCATATGGAATTTTCGGACGCCGTGTCCGTTTCTCTTCTTAGTGTGATGTGAAAGGCTTCTGTTCTTCGAGTGTTCGTATGCCAAACGATATGCACCTTCCCGACGATTTGAGGCGTTCGAATGGAAAGCAAGGCGATCGAGATCGCCGCAGGAAAAGTCAGGGTCGCGCAGGCGATGACGACGATCGATTTCCTCGCCCAGGGCAACAGAAGGAACGAAGAGGAAGCAAGAACTTTCGCGACTTGCTCGACTCAGATGATGACGACGAATAAGTCTCGCTGAGAACATCGACTTGTGGGTGTCGGCGGATGTTATTCCGTTGTTCCGCAGGATGGCACCCGCATTCAGGTTCGCAATCCTTCGCAGGATGAGTTGGCTGGGCGTCGGCACATCGATATCCCAGAACCACATGCGAAGTGGATTCGTTGTTTCGTCACATCCGTCTGGGCGGGTGTGACTTTTTTATTGCCGTTTGAGAAATGATTTTCCGTTTCAGGAGTGGATTCGGAAATTTGT
>JBKDRW010000312.1:0-10079 GCA_046341255.1 Planctomycetota bacterium | reverse complement strand
ATACAGAAGACGCATCCACTCACGAAACTTGAGCCTGTCAGCAGTCAGACAGTTCGCTCCGCAGGAATTCTGAAAGATCGCCATGAACCTTTTTGCTGCCACAGAACAACAAAATCGCGACGGGGCCAGACCACTTGCAGCCCGCATGCGGCCGACGCAACTATCGGAGTTCGCGGGACAGAAGCACAGTCTGGAAGACGGGAAGCTGCTGCGAAGAATGTTGGAAGCCGATCGCATCGGATCGATGATCTTCTACGGACCTCCGGGGACTGGCCAGACAACCCTGGCCGTACTCATCGCGCGACAGACCAGGCGACATTTTGAGCGGCTCAATGCCACGACAGCGGGGGTCAGGGAAGTTCGCGACATGCTGCAGGGGGCTGCCGATCGACTGGCTGCAGACGGAACACAGACGGTTTTGTTTATCGATGAGTTGCATCGTTTCAGCCGAAGCCAGCAGGACATCCTGCTGCCGGATGTCGAAAACGGGACGATCTCTCTGATCGGCGCAACAACCGCCAATCCCTTCTTTTCTCTCGTTGCACCGCTGATCAGCCGCAGCCAGGTGTTTGAGTTTCGGGAACTGAGTGCCGACGATCTGATTGGCCTGATGAAGCGAGCCCTCGCAGATCAACGTCGCGGACTCGGCGAGATCAATGCGGCCGTTGACGATGAAGCACTTCTAGTTATAGCCACCCTGTCAGACGGCGACGGTCGTCGCGCACTCACCGCGCTTGAAATCGCTGTTCTGTCCGTGAGTCGCACAACTAAGCGAGTGGATCGTTCGGTTGCTGAAGAATCCATGCAGCGTCGTGTGATTCGATTTGATCCCACGGGTGATGATCACTACGACGTGGCCAGCGCTTTCATCAAGAGCATACGAGGCAGTGATCCCGATGCTGCCCTGTACTGGCTCGCGCGGATGCTGGAATGTGGTGAGGATCCTCGGTTTATCGCCCGACGCCTGGTGATCGCCGCATCCGAAGACATCGGCAATGCAGATCCGATGGGACTACCGCTGGCAACGGCCGCCTATCATGCCACGGAGACGATCGGTATGCCGGAATGTCGCATCAATCTGGCTCAGGCCACGACGTACCTCGCGTGCGCCCCGAAATCGAATGCGTCATACGTGGCAATTGATGCTGCGCTCGCGGATGTCCGCAGCAACTCGCTGGTCCCGGTACCGATGCATCTTCGCGACGGTCACTATGCCGGCGCACAGCGTCTGGGACATGGCGTTGGCTACGAATACGCCCATGATGCGACCGATGGCTGGGTCAAGCAGGACTATCTGGGCGTTGAAAAGCAGTACTATCAGCCTGTTGACCGAGGACATGAATCCGAATTCCTGACACGACTGAAAGAGCTTCGCGAACGCCGAAAAGGGCCTTAGCATCCTGTTGAAAAAAGGAGGGCGAGGCCCCTGCCAAGCCGCTTGAGTATTCCAAACCCTGCACTGTTTACAGATCAGGAGGTCCTTCGCCCACGATTCGTGTTGTTCAACAGGCTGTTCAGCCACGTCGCACCAGCCAGAGCCAGTCCCCCGGCCTCTCAATATACGCTCCCGATTCCCTCGGGAAACGCTGAAGAGTAAGCTGGTGCGAATGACAGCCGTGACGCAGAGAATGTCGCGAAGCAATCGATGAACCCTGCTCGAACCTCAGAGTCACGTCATGAAATATCCGCCAGGCTATTACCTGCTGCCATGGACAAGTGTCCTTGCCGCGCTGAGCTGGGGATTGTTTGAAGTCGCAGCGGTGATTTCAGAATCAGAGGCGCGATCACTGGATGATCGTGTCATTCTGCTGATGCGACAGACAGACCATCCAGAGCGGCTGATCGGTCCACTTTCTCTTGAGGAGGCCGTTCGGGACTTTACAGCACTGGGCGGTTATGCGGTACTGGTGACGATAACGATCTGTTTTGCCGCGTTTGCCAGAGCGGAACTGGGACGCGACATGTTCCGATTTTTTGTTGTGACGGTTGTCGGGGGATTTCTTTCCGGGGTGGTTCTGAAAGAACTTGTCCAGCGCCATCGGCCATCGATCGTACCGCACCTTTCGCATGTCTCAGGGAGCACAAGCTTCCCAAGTTCACACGCCATGATGTCTGTGATCGTGTATGTCACCATCGGGCTGCTGCTCGCGCAATTGAGTCGCAGTCCAGCCTTGCGGCATCTATTGATCGGGTTACCGTTCGGGGTCTCTCTGCTGGTAGGTGTCAGCCGAGTCTGCATGGGCGTTCATTTTCCATCCGATGTGCTTGCCGGCTGGACATTCGGTTTGATGTGGATATGGGCCATGTTTGCCCTGAGAGGCCGTCGGCTTTCAATCAAGACGTGACCTGCCGCTTTATTTCAATTCTCTCGCAGAATCGGCCTGTTCGGTTGTGGAATGAGCCCTCGCACAGTCCAATAAGTGCGAAGTGGATTGACGGGTGGATATCAGAAATCTCGACCTCAAACAGATGGCCCCATGCTCCTGATTGGCTGGGCCCTTCAACGGATCCCGCCATGAATGCCGCATCTTTTCCGGACTCGAACTTCATCAAGCCGTTCTCTCGAACACCGAGGCAGCAGGCGATGAATTGTCCGCGTAGTGTTGGCGGCGTTCTTTGGGCATGCTTCGCCACAATGCTGATCCTCTCGCCCGCAGGCGCTCAGGATTCTGTCAAAGCGGATCCTTCAATTGCCGCAGAGGGAGAGTCAGAGGGTTCTGATGTGGCCGAATCGGCCGAGTCGAAGAGCGTATTTGGAGAAGTCTCCATCGGCGTCGCACCCGGTGGTATTCGTCGTTATCGTTCGAATCGATGGGGGATGGTTGCCGCTTCCATCTTCAACCGCAGCAACGAGGAAGCATCGGGCTTGATCGTTGTCACCCCCCAGGGTTCCGGAGGCGTCCAGTTCGCAAGGCGAGTTGCTGTCCCCGCGCAGATGCAGTTCAGTACTGCATGGCCTGTACGAATCGGGGAGAATGGTGCACAGGGTCTCACCGAGATGGACTATTTATTTTTCCCGTCTGGCGAAGACGACGGGGAAATTCGGCGGCGATTCGGCGAAAGCGAGATTCCATCGATTTCCGGAATGATCTCCAAAGGGCCCGTCGGAATCTCTGGCGTCATTCCAATGCCCGATTCAGGACAGAGGCGGACATCACTGCAGAATCTGATGCGAGCGATGCGTTTCGCAAAACTCAACGATATCCTTGTGGCCACCATTTTCCCGCAGGATGTGGGGATGTACGAGGAGTCGTTGAATGCGGTGGATCACCTTGCTGTGGGGGATCCGAATCTGCTGTTGTATCCGGAGACGTGCGAATCGATCCGGTCGTGGGTCTGCCGTGGCGGCCGACTCCTGATCGCGATGGATCAATGCGGACCTGGCGTTGCCCAGTGTCTGCTCGGTGACAGCCTCAACCTGGATGTGGTCGGCGAAACTTCTGTTCTCAAGGTGCAACTGGACCTGAATTCCGACTATTCTCTGAGTCAGTTTCCAGTACGAACGGTGACACGCGAGTTTGATGAGCCAATTCGATACCTCCGAGTGCATCTGGATGGAGGAGAACCCATCTGGCATGTGGATGGTTGGCCGGTCGCCGTCCGCGTTCCGATGGGTCTGGGCACTGTGATGCTGACGAGCATTGAGTCCGACGTCTTTTATGAGCCTCGAGCGATGACCATGGGGCGGGGTGAGGCATCGCATGGAATGATTGCATCGTCCCGTCGCATGCTGGAGTCGATGTATAATCCGAGAGTTCCGGGGCTTCTGTCGCAGGAATCAGCATCTTCGCACGCTGCTGAGATGGTCGGCTATCAGGTCCCAGGGCGTCATCTTGCTGCCGGGCTTCTGATCATCTTTCCGATCGCTCTGATCATCAGCGGCCTCCTGTTGCATCGCCGGGAACAGGGACAAAAGCTTGTCTACGGATTACCAGTCATTGCAGTCCTTGCTTCAGTGCCGGCAATCCTGATGGGGGCAAAACAAAGAGCGGTCGCTCCAACGACAGTGATTGAAACTTCAGCGATCGCGTCGTCACCAGGAGCGACACAGTTGCCAGGCGAAGGATTCGCCTCCGTTTACCTTCCCGACTCAGAACTGTTGTCGGTTCGTTCGTCCGATGGAACGGTGCTGAACCTTCAGTCCGATGCAACAAACCAGGACTTTAAACGACTGGTCTGGGAAGATCCCCTGACCAGTCATTGGGTCAATCTCCAGCAGCACGTCGGGTTGAAGACCCATGAAATTCAATTTAAGCAGCAGGTGCCTTCTGCGATTGAGGCCACAGCGACGTTTACAGATCAAGGTCTCGAGGGCACACTGAAGGCTGACGGCCTGAAATTGACTTCACCAGTGCTTCTGGCAACCGAAAATCACATGAATATGAGTTGTGATGTCAATTCGAATCGGTTCAAAGCAACATCGGACGACTTGCTGGCCGAGGGGCAGTACTTCAAGACAGCAATGGTCACCGATGAGAATCGGTTTCTTTCTGCATTGATGAACGATGTGTTTAATAGCCGGGAATCCCAGGACCAGTTTCCCGCTGAGCCCCTGGCGATGTTCTGGGTCGATTCCGAGCGCACGGGCTTTCAGATCGGAGATGAAGCTGTCCGGCGAAGAGACACGGCACTAGTGACACATCCGATTCGGCTCACGCCTCCCAATGCGGGAGACCTCGTCGTGATTCCGCCGCCGTTCCTTCCGTATCGATCCATCGAAACGGACGCTGGAAGTTACAGCAGTGTTTTCAGCAATCAAACTCGGCGCTGGACGGATACCGAATCGCCAGCGATGACGCGATTGCAGTTTGATATTCCTGACGTCTGTCATCCTTTCGAAGTTGCCTCCGCTGAACTCACACTTTCAATTCGTGCGGCGTCAAGAACAGTTTCCTTTCGATGGGGCAGTCCGGGATCCGGCTTCACGGAGTTCAGTAAAGTCGACAGTCCGCTTGGCCTGCTTGTGTTGCCTGTGCCAAAGGAATTGCTTTCTGCGGATCGTTCAGGAAAGCTGTTCGTGGAGTTTTCAGTCGGAGAAGCCGGAAGCGTGTCGACCGAAGTGGACGATGTCGACATGTCGATTTCCGGTGAGCAGGATGACAGTTGGAAAGTCGACAGACTCTGGCTGACCGTAACCGGGAAAAGAGTTCCGCCTCAGATCACGGCGCCCTGATGTGACTCAAACCTGTTTCGCCCGATCAGTCTCGGCACAACCAGCCCTTGCTTTCCAGGACCACCAATCAAAAAACGCGAGCGTGACCTTATGGGATCTCAGACCCCCGTTGTCGAAATTCACGAACTCTCAAAGCATTATGGGGAGTTTATTGCGCTGGATCGGTTATCACTGACGCTGAACCGAGGCAGCATTCTGGGATTTATCGGACCAAACGGTGCGGGCAAGACCACGACGATTCGAATTCTGGTGGGCTTATCACGACCAACATCAGGTTATGCGAAAATCGCAGGTGCTGATTGTGTTCGTGACCTGCTCAGGGTTCGGAAACTGGTCGGCTACATGCCGGATAAGTTTGGCTCGTACGACAATATGCGTGTCCGGGAGTACCTTGATTTCTTCGGGGCGGCCTTCGGGATCCCGCGTCGAGAGCGGCAGAAACGGATTTCTGAAGTACTGGAATTGACGAACGCCGTCTGGATGCAGGATCGTTATGTCGAAAGTCTGAGCCACGGAATGCAGCAGCGAGTCGGAATTGCCCGTACTTTGCTGCATAACCCCGAAGTGCTGATTCTTGATGAGCCTGCCAACGGATTGGACCCCGAAGCACGCATTGAGATGCGTTCCATTCTTTTACGTCTCGCGAGCGAAGGACGGACGCTGATTGTCACAAGTCATATCCTTCCGGAACTGGCCCGCATCTGCGATCAGGTGGCAATTGTTGCCGGTGGAAAACTTCGAGCGATGGGAACATTACAGGAAGTCACCCGAGAACTTTCACAACGCCGTACCATCGAAATCCAGTATCTGAGTTCTGAAGGACTTGTCGCCAGCGGTGAGCGAGTTCGAAAGTTCCTCGAGCCCGGGTCTGAAACGATCGTCTCGGAAACAGAATCGATTATTCGATGCCGGACAGCGGCCAATGACGAAAGGATGTCTGAGCTGCTCCGACAATTGATCTCCTCGGGAGACAAAGTCGCCCAGTTTCGGGAAGTTGCCGGTGACCTTGAAGAAGCGTTTGTGTCAGCAGCGCGTGAGGCAGAAGCGGAACGAACCGGCAGGGCGGGACAACCGGCGGAGGTTGTTCGATGAGCGGCTGCCTCGTGATCATTGAACGTGAACTGCTCGCATTGCTGCGAAGTAAAAAAACACTCGGAATTTTTATTTCGATCGCCGTTGTCTTCTCAGGCATCGTATATCTGAAGTGGCCATCAAGTGGCATCGTAGACCTGAATGGCAACAAAGGACGTGAGCTGTTTCAGTGGCTTTCATACTCCATGCTGGCCGCATCGATCCTCATCGTCCCGATTTTCCCGGCCACGTCTCTCGTTTCAGAAGTGCGTCGACGCACGCTCGAACTGTTGCTGAATTCACCGCTGACGCGATCTTCCATTTACTTTGGGAAAGCGTTGGCCATGCTCGGGCTGGTCATTCTGATTCTGTTCTCAACTCTGCCAGCGATCGCTTGTGGATTCCTGATGGGAGGCCTTTCCTTCTCTCAGGATCTCCTGACCATGTATGGATACCTCACACTGGTCTCGATGGAATTGGTGGTCATCGGCCTGCTTGTTGGCACATTTTGCCGCAGCACTGAGTCTGCGCTCAGGTGGAGCTACGGGGTGACTTTCGCGCTGACGATTGTCCCATGGTTTCCCGATGCCTTGTTTCCCGGGGGCTCCAGTCCTCTGGCCAAAGGGATGCAACTGCTGAAGCTGGTTTCGCCGATTCCCGGCATGATGGAAATGCTGAATCAAAGCGGCATTGCTGGTGCTGGCCTGATGGAACAGCGAAGTGCGGTTGGCTGGTATGTGGCGTTTGCCGTACTTTTCATCCTGATCGGCAGCATCATCTGCATCCAGCGACTCAGCCATTCCCTGCTCGATCGATCACGATCGCAGGGATTGATTACTGATGACCAGTCGCAGTTTGTCCGCGCGAGTCGGCGGATCCTGTTTCTGGTCGACCCGCAGAAGCGTTCGAAAGGAATTCCGTGGCTTGTAAATCCAATCATGGTCAAGGAGTTTCAATGCCGACAGTTTGGCCGGATGCACTGGCTGCTGCGATTTGTTGCAACGTGCGCCGTTCTGTCGTTGCTGCTGACACTGGCATCCGCGCGCGGCACGGAGGCCCGCGGTGTCGAATATACTGCGGCATTGATTATTGTGCTTCAGGTTGGCCTGATCGTTTTGCTGACGCCGGGCCTTGCTTCAGCCATGATTGCCGGAGAGCTGGAGGGCGGCAGCTGGAATCTGCTGAGAGTCACGCCTCTCGGACCCGGAAAGATCCTTCGCGGCAAGCTGGTCAGTGTTTTGCTGACGCTGGCTCTGCTGCTCTGTGCGACCCTGCCTGGCTACGCTGTCATCATGCTGATCAAGCCGGTCCTGCAGGAGCAGGTGGTTCAGGTTTTGAAGTGCCTCATACTGGCTGCAGTTCTCGCAATGCTGGTCAGTGCGACAGTCAGCAGTTTCTTCAGGGCCAGCGCTGTGGCTACGACGGTGTCTTATGGGATTCTGATTGTGATCTTTGGTGGAACCATGCTGATCTGGATGAATCGCGATGCCCCATTCGGCCATGAATTTGTGCAAAGTGCCCTGCGATTGAATCCGATGGCTGCGGCACTGAATGCCATGCAGGTAGAGGGATTTCAGTCGTATGACCTGCTTCCATCGACGTGGCAGTACAGCGGCGTTACGTGTGCAGTGCTGCTCGTGATTCTTTACGTTCGGGTCCTGCGTCTGACAAAACCTGATTGATATACGCATCGGTGATGCGTCATTTTGTCCCCTGTGTTTTCATTCTGCATGAATGATCATCTCTGAAGGTCATACTTCATGTTTCGATTGATCTGTCTGTTTCCTTCCGTGATTCCAGTCCTGATCTTCACGGCATTGATCTCAGAGGAATGCAGTGCGGTTCAGGCTCCACCGGAATCCGGGCAGTCAACTCCGCACGGAGATGACAGCTTTTCCCCGCAGGGGCCTTACTTCGGCCAATTGGTGATCCCTGATATCGTGCGTTATCAGGAACTGCCGATGCGCATGCATCTGGAGCCGACTCTGGCGCCTCTCAAAATTGTCAACGGACTCGATGAACGACTCGTGCCACTCTTTGCCAGAGCACTGACTGAAGGCTCCGACCTCGAACTGCAGACAGTTGCCGCTATGTCTTTGGCACGCGTACCCACCTTCGAAGGACTTTCGATCGAATCGGTTTCTGAACAGATCATCCGGAAGTTGAAGACGTCCACAAATACCACGGTGCTTTATGCCAGTGCCATGGCAGCCGCAAACGGGAATATTCAATCCTCCGCTCCGGATCTGATTCGACTCGCTGATCAGGGAAATGACTCACAGAAGCTGATGATCGAACCGGCACTGATTCGCTGGAAGACGGCTGACGCGAAGCAACTCTGGATGCCGCGTCTTGACACTCCCGGTTGCACTGATGTGGTGTTTCGACTGGCCGCGGAAGGCGTTGCGGCAATCGGGGAATCGGCAGCCGTCAGCCCGCTATCGAATGTTGTCGCTGATGAAGCCATGTCATTTGGAAAACGTTTTGCTGCCTGCAAAGCAGTTGCGATTCTCGATCCAGTCAAAGCTATCAATCTTTCCGAGCGTCTCACCAAAGGAGATGAACACGAGCGACTGCTGGCTGTGGCACTACTGGACAACGCTGTGGAAGATGCATGGCCGAAAGTGGCTGCCTTATGTCCGGATCCTGCTTCGTCAGTGTCCAGTAATGCGTGGAAGACTCTGCTCGTCCGCCGCCCCGAACTTCTACTGGACCATCTTCCGATCGGCAGAACTCATGTGGATTCCACGGTCCGGATATCCGCCGCGCGCACCATGAAATTATTTCCCACGCCGGAACGATGTTCATGGCTCAATGAATTGTTAAATGACGCCCATCTCCATGTCAGAAACGTGGCTCGCCAGATGCTTGTTGAAGTGGCATTGCACAACGAGGGGCTTTACCAGCAGGTCGTCAGCGAAGCTGCGAACAAATTGAAACCGGAGAACACGAACTGGCAGGGGATCGAACAATCGCTGATCCTGCTGGGGGAGATTCGTTCGGTCTGGCATTCCGCGCTCTGCTTCCCGCTGCTGAAATACCCTCGGGATGAAGTTGGTGTTTCCGCTGCATGGCTGATTCATCTGTTTCCGGATGATGGACTTCGATCGCAACTCCTGGCAGCCATTCAGGAAATTGAGAAGGACATTCTCAATACGCCAACGATGAGCCTGAGTTCTCCTCTGAAACAGCAGCACCTGCTGCAGGCTGGCGCTCTGCTGCGACTCAGGGACCTGATGCCGCTGCTGGAGTCCAAGTTCAGTAAAGCAGCCCCCGGTGGACTTCACGAACGATCCGCTGCGATGTGGGCGATTGGTCTTTTGAATGAACGAAATCCGGACCCATCGCTGGTCCGGCAGTTCGAAGGACGAATTGTCGATCGGTCGAGCATTCCGCCGGAAGCGGCTGAGGTGCGTCGAGCATCCGTCATGGCGTTGGGACTCATGCGTTCAAAATCGTCTCTTGAAATTCTCGAGGAATCCTATCGCATCGATCCTGCTCAGGCTTTCATCCCACAAACAGTTCGTTTTGTGATGCCGCTGATCGGGGAGCCGATCCCGCCTGAAATCCCTGAAATGGTTCAGCAGATCGGCGGCTGGAAGATCACTCCACCTGATCCATAGGTGTGACAACGTCTTTGGCGTTTCACCCTGGGTTCGGGCCTCGGCAAGTTTTCGGAGTAGGTGTGCGAGCATGCACTTCGTATGCAATGTCGCTCGTCACGTCGCTCGCAAACTGTCGCACCCGTGATCGCAAGACTCATCGCCTGATGCGGTAAATCGCAGCATTCCCGATTGTCGCTTGTGGGGCCTGGCGATGAAGAACAATCAGATCC
>JBKDRW010000311.1:0-5578 GCA_046341255.1 Planctomycetota bacterium | reverse complement strand
CAACGAATCGCTCGAACGAGCACTTGAACTGGACGCGCGGCTCCGTGAGCTTTGGATGCATCATCCTCGATTCGTTCTCGTGCGGCATCATCCTTCATTTTTCACAAAGATTGCTCTCGGTCTCGCGGAACTCGACAACATGGTCAACGAGTACACTCGCCGACAACAGGTCGACGCTATTCACGAGACTTGAAACGCGGCTGCAAACCATGAGACCTGTCACAATCTCTGCAGATCGTTCAGACGGCCAAATGCCGTCGCTGCTTACCGTCGGACGGGAGGAAAGATGACACTGGCCGCCGATTTTCCAGTCAGTGTGTCACAACGGCCGGAGGTGGCCCGAGTTCAGATTCTTCCAGCTCGCACCACGAGAAACTTCCGAATTGTCCATCTCTGCAACTGGCATCTGATTCCTCAAAAGCACTTTGAAGCAGTCCTCAGCGCCGATGGACTGCCCGCTGACGAGATCAAGGCACAGTTTCTGAAACATGTGGAACGAGTTCAGCAGATTCAGGCAGAACAACAGACTCTGATGGCTTTCCTGGTCCCGGAACTGCATCTCCGATCCGTTCATCTCGAAGGTCTGTGTGTTGACGATGCTGAGCGCTTTGAGCACCGTCTGCAACAGCTCCGTGCCGCGGGCATCATTGGCAACTCTCGAATGCCGTCGGACTCCGCAGCCAGCACCCTCCAGCAGGAACGACTCCTCGCCGGAACGGCCGGACAACTGTACATGGACGGAGTTCTCAAAGTCCTGCCGGTCGAAGACAAAGCGGTCTATGAAGCAGCCAGCCCTTTCCAGTCGCAGGATCCGGGCCACGAAGATCTCATTCTGGGAGAACGACGAGAATCCGCGATGGTTCGACAGATGATTCACGATGGAGCCGAGACCTTCGTCATCCTCGGCGGCCTGCATGATTTATCTGACAACGTTCCTGATGACTGTGAGTATGTTCGAATTGAAACCAGACGATACGCGGAACTGATGTCCCGCTGATTGTTTTTTTTCGAAGACGGATTCAGACGTCGGAGACGGGGCATCAGATCTGTTCAGAATGGCTCAGTTTTCAAAGCACGTGACCGGTCGGCATCATGCCCCCCGGCAACAAAAGGATCATTGAAAATGACTCTGCAACTTCAAAGAATTCTGCTGCCGACAGATTTCAGTGACCATTCGTCAGCAGCGAAAACCTACGCTTCCGCGCTGGCATCACGATTTGATGCGGAACTGCACGTTCTGCACATTCTTGAGCAATACTATTCTCTCACACCTGATTTCGCGCTGGGACTTGCCCTTCCACGAACAATCAGCGAATCAAAAGATCTCGCGAAGACGAAACTCTCCACGTTCCTCGATCCGCAATGGATCGGCTGCAGGAACGTGGTCCATCAGGTCGTCGACGGCTCGCCGAAGGCTGAGATCGTCAGATACGCGCGGGATCAGACGATCGATCTGATTGTCATGTCAACACATGGTCGCTCTGCACTGGCTCAGGTGATGATCGGCAGTGTTGCCGAATCGGTCGTCCGCACGGCTCCGTGCCCCGTTTTGACCGTTCGGCCTCAGGGACATCAGTTTGTGATGCCGTAAATCCGCGAAGCATTTTGCCACGGACGCAGAGAGAACGCTCTGGTTCATCCTGCGGACTTCAAAAGGTCCGCAGGAAGGCGACAGGACAGCCGATCGCTGCGAGCGATCTGAAAAGTCGGCTGTCGGCTGATACTGGTTGATCCCGCCCCATCAGCACGTGGGCAGGACGCAGCAGTCGAATCTGCACGATCAATTGTTCGATGGAAGACGCCCGTACATCGCGTGCGGCCGGCTTTTCGTGCGAACGTTCTGTCGACCTGCGAGAACCCTCTGAGGGTCTTCCCGGAATCGAAACAACCACGAGTTGCTGCAGGTGGCTCTCTGCGGTGTACCGTTCCGCCGCACGAATCACACGCTCTGAAAGCGGTGAACCGTCATCGATCACGATCATAAACTGTCGCGTTGCACTGCGGACAAAAGAACGAAAAGAATGTGTTTCGACACCCCATTGGCTTCCACTCCACCCGAGAAAAACAATGTCCGCATCAATCTCGTCGGCAACCTGAGCAATGCTGCCGCTGCGCTGAGAGAACTCCCAGTGCAGGTTCCGGCGATCGGCAACAGAAGCCAGTTGCTGTCTCATCTTTGCAGCGATCTGGCTGATGCGATTTTCAACCGACACCGCGTTAATCGGGAAGCATTCCGCGGTCTTTGCTCCGATTACCTGAGTCCATGGCAACGCAGCGCCCTGCGGAAGTCGCTCGTCCCGTGCAAAGACGCCAATGAGCTGGCTGTCCTGTTCCGTGGCCAGCAGCAGAGCTGCCCGGAGCAGACAATCGATCGAAGTGTAAGCGTCAATGGCGAGAACAATCTTCGGCATATTGATCTTTTGTTTTGCTGATGGCTCTCAGGGCTCTGCACGAAAATGCGAGGATCCTTCGGCGTGACGAGTTCCCTGACGGATCGGCTTTCATCATCCACACACCGCACCCGGCAGCCGGAGAGTCCATGCAAAGACGAAGCCGGAGTGGGGCGGCCTTACGACATCTGCATGGATCCTTCAAGTTTCAGCTTCCTCCGCAGATCCGTCAGTTCTTTCAGGCGAGCGGCAACTTTCCCATTGATACTGTCAGCTGACCAGACTCCCGTCACACTGACCTCGCCGGCACAGACACCCGTCAAAGCTTCCACCGCCTGATCAATCGTCGAGAACGTCCTGATAAAAAACTGGCCGGACTCCACGGCATGAAGCACATCCGGGCGTAACATCAGGTGATGGCGGTTACTTTCGGGAATCAGTACTCCTTGTTCCCCGGTAAGCCCTCGATCCACACAGACCTGAAAAAACCCTTCGATCTTCTCGTTCACTCCGCCGATCGGCTGAGCCTGTCCCCGCTGATCCATGGACCCCGTGACGGCAATACCCTGCCGGATCGGAACCCCGCTCAGCACAGACAGCAGCGCACAGGTTTCCGCAATCGACGCGCTATCGCCATCGATAAGTCCATACGACTGCTCGAAGACAAGACTGGCGGTCAGGGACAACGGCTGATCCTGAGCAAATCGATGACCGAGAAACGCCGTCAGAATCATCACACCCTTCGAATGTCCCGGGCCGCTGAGTCTGACTTCACGTTCGATGTTGATCACATCGCCACGTCCTAGCCTTACTGAGGCGGTGATGCGAGAAGGCTGGCCGAATTTCGCATCTGCCAGCTGCACAACCGAGAGACCATTCACCTGACCGGTTCTGGCTCCGGTGGTTTCGATCAGAATTGTTCCACGATGAATCTCCTCGTGGATTCGCGCCCGCACGCGATCGGATCGCTGTCGCTGTTGTTCAATGGCCCGGTCGACGTCTGCTCCATCCACCACAGCCTTTTCCGAGGATCGAGCCACAAACTCAGCCTCGCGCACCACATCGGTCAGGGAACTCAGGTGCATAGAGAACCGTTCGGTATGGTCCGACAATCGAACGGCATGCTCAAGCACTCGACAGACCGCATCACGCGTCATCGGAAGCAGATTTTCCTGCTGACACAGGGACGCAAGAAATCGGGCGTACAACCCACAGTTTTCCGAACTTCGAATCAAATCATCATCAAAGTCAGCGAACACTTTGAAGAGTTCCGGGAAGTCATCATCAGCTTCGAACAGCAGGTAATAGACAAATCGATCGCCCAGAAGAATGACTTTGACATCGAGAGGAATCGGTTCCGGCTCAAGAGAAATCGTACTGATCAGACTCATCATATCGCCAAGTGATTCCATGCGGATCGAACGAGCACTCAGTGATCGTTTCAATCCTTCCCACGCGAACGGCTGCGACAGCAACTGATTCGCATCGAGGATGAGGTAGCCACCATTGGCTCGATGAAGTGCGCCGGCTTTAATGAGCGAGAAATCCGTTGTTAAGGCCCCCATCTCCGATTCATGTTCGACACGGCCAATCAGATTGTGGTAGCTCGGGTGATCTTCGTAAACAATCGGAGCACCGTGAACCACACTGTTATCGACGAGCAAATTCACCTGATACTCAGACAGCACAAGGGCAAGAGCCGATTTGGCATCCTGCTGCAACTCCGGAGACTCTTCGATCTGCTGAAACTCATTGACGCGCTCCAGAATGTCTTTTTCCATCGCCTGCAGATAATTCAGAACCGGTACCACATCGCGATACTTTTCCTTGATCTGCGACAGCAGATGTCCGATGGCACGCTGCAGCACTTCACGCCGAAGTGTCTTGACCCGATCGCGAAATAACTTCTGTTTCCACGGCAACTGCTCAACCAGTCCCTGAAGTTCCTTTTGAAGGGTCTCGACGGTCTCTTCGATTTGTTTTCTTTGTTCTCGGGGCAATTGATCATACTCGGGGGGCTCCAGAACCTTACCTTCAGGAGCGGGCACAAGCACAAAGCCACCCGGTGTCCGCAGCATCTGTACGTGGAGACTTTCCGCCTTGTCTGACAACTGCTGAAACTGAGCATCCTGCTGAGCATCCTCTTCACGTTCCATTTCCGCCAGCCGGGCACGATGCTCTTCACTTTCCAGTGCAGCCGGGATCGCGTTCGTGAGATCCTCAATCAGTTCATCCACATCGTCGCGGAACCGAAGACCAGAACCCGGGGGCAGAGAGATCGCAAGTGGCCGACGCAGGTCGTCGAAATTGTTCACATAACACCAATCGGACGGTGTTTTCTCCTGCGAGGCACGTTCGCCGACACAGCGTTCAACCACAGTCTGCTTACCGGTTCCCTGGGGACCGGAGGCAAAGATGTTGTAACCGTTCCGTCGAATCGCAACCCCAAACCGAATGGACTCGACCGCCCGCTCCTGACCAAGCACTCCGACCAATCCGGCAAGTTGAGCGGTAGTCTCGAAGTCAAACTGATTCGGATCGCATCGCCAACGCAGTGCGGAAACAGGGAGAGATTCCATGGGAGCTTTAAACCCTTCACGCATTCCGAGCCTGTCGGTTCTGACCGACTGAACGCACCTCGATGTCGATTTAATGAAAAACTCAGCCGCAACGCAAGTGGCTCGCGTCATTCGGATTGGTGACTCCCATGAGAATTGATGCCGGTTGTTTCGAATGGCACGGGCCCAACTGCCAGATGGCATCCGCACGAGGCTCCTGAATCTTCATTCATGACGCACCCTGCGGCATCCGAGGCAACTGGCGGCACACCATCAGGGCTGATGGTGACTTTTGTTCCCGTAGCAGAGACGTCGCTCCCTGACGGTAAGCTCTCGACTCATCCGCCCCGATTCGATCCTTTCGTCCGGACTCTTCAAGGCGGTTGTTCAACCTGACGTGGCCACAATTCTCGCAATCACATCGTTCCGAATCTCAACGAGTGTACCACGACGCATTCGGGGGCTTTGCCTCCGGGAAAACGCGTTTTGATTCCGAGACTCCGACTCCACATCGCAGACTCCGCGGATCCTGATACATCATCGAGCATTCAGGCTGGTGCCGCGAATTAACCCTGTCAGCGTCTGAAGATCCTTCTGAAGCCATCGGAAGGCTGCCGTGGTCACCAGAAC
>JBKDRW010000310.1:0-19252 GCA_046341255.1 Planctomycetota bacterium | reverse complement strand
TATCTGTCCCATCTGCCTGGGCATCCGGAGCGAGGTTTTACGCCAGGCGTGAAGTTCTCATCCGGTCGTCTGGGTCACATGTGGCCGTTCGTCAACGGTGTCGCCATCGCAAATCCGAACAAAGTGGTGTTCATGCTGGGGTCCGATGGATCTCAGATGGAAGGTAACGACGCCGAGGCGGCTCGTCTGGCAGTGGCTCAGCAGTTGAACGTGAAGCTGATCATCGATGACAACGACGTGACAATCGCCGGGCACCCGTCCGATTATCTCAAAGGTTACGATGTGTCCAGGACACTGCAGGGCCATGGTCTGCAGATTGATATCGGCGACGGTGAAGATCTGGATGCTCTGTATGCCCGCATGTGCATGGCCGTGACATCCGCCGGCCCCATCGCCCTGATCAATAAGCGTCGGATGTGCGTCGGAATCAAGGGGCTCGAAGGCAGCGCGCACGGTCATGATGTGATCAAAGTGTCCGTGGCGAAGGACTATCTTGCGGCTCGTGGCCGCACGGCGGCTGTCGAATACCTGAACAACGTGAAAAAGGGGGCCGCCGGACCTTCTTATGAAGGCAGCGACTCCAAAAGTGTCGGTAAGAATCGCGATTTGTTTGGGAAAATCCTGAATGAGATTCTGGGCGGAATGTCGGAGTCTCAGCGCATCGCGTCGGTGAGGGTGTTCGACAGCGATCTGGAAGGTTCGTGCGGGCTGAATCACGTGCGGGCTGCACATCCGGAAGTGTTTATTCGCGGCGGCATCATGGAACGCGGCAATTATTCTGCGGCCGCTGGATTCGGATACGAGAGCGGCAGGCAGGGCGTTTTTGCCACGTTTTCAGCATTCCTTGAAATGGTTGTTTCCGAAATCACCATGGCCCGACTGAACCAGTCCAATGTACTGGCTCACTTTTCCCACGCGGGATGTGATGATATGGCGGACAATACCTGCCATTTCGGGCTCAACAATATGTATGCGGCCAACGGGCTCCCGGACGAAGGTCGTGACACAACTCGTCTGTACTTCCCCGCAGATCAGCATCAGTTCAAGGCTTGTCTGAAGAAGATTTTCGGCGATGCGGGTCTGCGGTTCATCTTTTCGACGCGATCTGGTGTGCCTGATCTGCTGACCGAGGATGGTCAGCGCATTTATGGGGATGACTACAAGTTCGTGACCGGAAAGGATGACGTGATTCGCGAAGGTTCCGATGGCTACATCGTGAGTTTCGGGGAAACGGTCTACCGTGCCCTCGATGCCGTCATCAAGCTGAAGGCCTCCGGAATCCATGTGGGCCTGATCAACAAATCGACACTGAATGTGTATGACGAAGCCCTGATGGCAAAACTTGCCGCGGCGCCGATGGTGCTGGTTGCGGAGTCACTGAACGTCAGTACGGGCCTCGGGTCTCGTTTTGGAACGGAGCTGCTGAAGCGTGGATTCAGGGGGCGTTACAATAATCTTGGAACACACCGAGAAGGCTCCGGCGGGCTGTGGCAGCAGATGGGGCATCAGGGAATTGATACCGACGGCATTCAGACCGCAGTGAAGGCCCTGTTGAAGTAACGCGGCGTCGCAGGACCAGTGGAGTTTGGCGAGGGCCGAGTGCGAAAGTGCTCGGCCTTTTTGATTGCATCAGGCTCGCCTGATTCCTCGCTTGATGCAATCTCTGTTTTCTTTCGAGATCCTGCCGTCTTCTTTTTCTGGCTGGTGTCGCGATCCTCGCCAGGCGTCGCAAATCTCCTTGTCTGAAACTGATCCGTCTTGCGAGGCGGGCCGCGGCAGAATCTGCCGGTTTGTCGTGGACGCAGCCGTAACAATCGGCACGAGTGGCAGGACTGGTTCATTCGGCAGGACTGTCAGATTCGGAACGATCCGTACATCCCTCACATTTTAACTCAACCCCACGGGTTTGAACCGCCGATCGATAGGAGTAACCGTCATTGCCGGCGCATCCGGCACACTTTCACTGTACGGCTCGATCGGAACAATCGATGAAACCCACACGAATTTTCGCCACGGCAACCCTTGTGATCAGCAGTTTCTGTCTGATCACGGCCGCGAGTATCTCAGTCGGAGACGAGCCCGGCGTGGTCCGGATGACCCCGCAGTCGGCGAGTGGCCGACCGGCTCCCACGCCCGATTCCATCGGAGTGGGGGTTGCACGAGTGACCGGTTCTCCTTCGATGCAGGAGCCGGCGCCGGCACCAGCGTCCGCACCGGTTCCTGAGCAGGCGCCGCCTGTGATGGAGCAGGGCGTTTATCCGCAGCCCGGCGAGTATGCTCCTTACTTTGAGCGTTCGTACTCTGCGACTGAGGCGATGCCGCCGGTCTATTTCCAGCCAGCGCAGCCGTTCGGGCCGATCCTGATGTTTGAGTCAAACATCGGTGACGGGCTGGGTTACAACAGCAGTTACCAGCGGTTGAACTCTCGAATTCCCTACCACATCGTTCCTGATACGACCGTCCTGATGCTGGATGCGAATGCATCGGTGACGAACTTCGGGAATCCGCTGGGGAATCTCGGTCTGATTTACCGCAATTACGATGAGTCCCGGAACCGCATTTTTGGTTACAACGGATACTTCGACTACGACCAGGGCCTGACCGATCGGGACTGGTACCGAGCTGGAGCCGGTCTGGAGTCTCTGGGTGAGTTCCTCGACTTCCGCATGAACGGTTATTTTGTCGTTGGCGACAACACGGCTCTGCTGAGCACTCAGCAGGTCGGGGGTCTGGTTCTTGCCGGAAACGGGATCTTCCGCAATCGTGAGAACATTCGAGAGAACGTTTACAGCGGTCTGGATGCGGAGACCGGTGGACCACTGCCTTTCCTTGGTCGCTACGGCATCAACGGGTACGGCGGGATGTACTATCTTGACAATTCGCACGGTGAAGGCACCGTCGGCGGTCAGGCACGCGTCGAGGCTCTGGTGAGTCAGAATGTCACGGTCAACACCAACTTTACACATGACGACCATTTCGGAACGAGCACCTGGGTTGGAATCCAGTTTGAGATTCCGAACTATGGTCGCCAGCGAACCTTCCGTCCGGTCAGCGTTCGTGAACGATTGTCTGATCCGACCTATCGTTCGAATCGAGTCCATTCGTCAATCGATACCGAAATCGTGCGTGAAGCCTGCATCAATGACGTGACGGGCGTGGCCTACAACGTGGTCTATGTGGATCCGAATTCGACCACCAGTACGAATGTCGGAACGATTGAAAACCCATTCACCTCGATGTCCAGTCTCGTGAACAACGCTGCGATCGACATCATCTCGGTCCGCGCGAATGAGGACGGCAGCGGAACGGACCTCACGGTCACTGGTGGCCTGAACCTGTTTGACAATCAGGCACTCGTTTCACGCAACAGTGATTACGAAGTGTTCCGGATCGGAACCACGCCGTTCGTCATTCCGGGGGCTGGCACGGCTGGTCTGCGACCGCTGCTGAGCGATCCGAACATGCTGGCCGGTAACAGCGTAATCAATCTGGCGAACAACAATACGGTCAGTGGTTTCCAGATCGACGCATCGAATGCGGCGAACACAGTCTTTGGAAACGGCATTTCGAATGCACTTCCGATCAACGGTGTGAATGTGCAGAACAACATCTTCACCGACTATGTTGTCGGTGCGGATCTGCAGGATGTCTCTGGTCGAGCCATCATTTCCGGCAACACGTTTACGGGACGGCCGGTCACAGCTGCCGTTCGTTCAACTTACGGTCTGAACATGTCGGTTGCGGGTAACCAGACCATGGACCTCCTGCTGACCGGCAACACTGCCACTCAGAACCAGGTCGCTGGTTTGAGCGTTACCGCGAAGACCAACAGCACACTGAATGCAGATGATCTTGATGGCAATACGGCATTCGTGCCGCCAGCAGGAAAGTATAGTTTCGACGCGGAGATCACTGGCATTACGGAAAACACACTGACCGGCAACGGCAATGGCATCGAAGTGCTGGGACAGACCGGTTCGACGATCAACGCGGCCATCGAAGACAACACCACGAATGCACGTCTCCCAGACGGCACGATCAACACGGATGCATTGAACGGCATCTATGCTGAGGCTGATGGCGGTACTTTCAATCTGTTCAGCCTTCGCAACAACACGACGACAGGACAATACGATTCGAATTCCGCCGTGGCTCCAGTGACGAACGAGAACGGCGTCGTTCTGTACTACACGAATGGCGGCACGTTCTTCGCAGCGTCTGAAGACATCAATGAAGACGTCAACTTCAACGGCATTCTTGACGCAGGAGAAGACCTTGATGCAGACGGAGTTCTGGATGTAGCAATCGGAGCATTGGATGCTGGAGAAGACCTGAACGGCAACGGGATTCTTGATCAGGGCATCGTGTCCAACATCTTCCAGAACAACACCGGTGTTGGCCTCTGCATCGTGGGCGACGGCTCCGGAACCGGCGATTTCATGATCGGCGGCCCGGCAACGGCTCTGGGGAACATCTCCCGCAACAACGGTAATGCAGGCGTCGCAGCGGATCTGACCGGAACCGCCACGGCAAGCATTGACTCAATGTTTAACCAGATCACTGACAATGCGTTCTCTCGGATCTACTCAACGCGAGTTCAGGCTAGCTTTGCCACGACTGGAAACACATTCAACTCTCTTGCAGTCTTGACAAACCAGTCTGCCGCTGCCGATATCACACAGTTCTCATGGAACCTTGACCTACCCGCTGGAACGCAGGATTGGGAGTTTGACACGACTGTGTTCAACAGCATTTTTGTCCCGGACCCTGGATTTCCATTTACTCCTGCGGGAGGAAGTGACGTCGTCACGGGGCTAACGAGTGTCAATGGTGTCGCGGTGCCCAACGGTGGCCCATATGCGGCCATTCAGCCGATTCTTGACGGTGGTCAGTCGCTGCAATTGGGCTTCTTGAATGACCCAACCGGCAACGGGGGATTTGATTCGAATGAGAGCTTTGCGTGGCAACTTGACTCCGACCCCAACAATTTCCTCCCAGACACTGGGGTGGATGATGCAATAACGGCCAATCAGCTTGCAGGAACATCCGGTTCAATAACTTTCCGTGATGATTTTACAGGAAACGGCGTTCAAAGCCTTCGCACTATTGCCGGAACGTTTGCCCAGTCGACAACCGACCCACAGGGTCTCGTACTCAATGTTGACCAGACGTTTACAGCTCCGATCTTCGACACACGATCCGGGATCCGTGGAGACGGTTTCCGGGTTCAGACCGCCGACAACAGTCGGTTGACATCGTTCCGGTCAATCAACGATACGATTTCACGCAACAAGGGTGATGCAATCTCAGTTGTGGCCAGCGACAACTCGCAGGTGAATGCTCTAACGATTCAGGGAGCGACGCTGGAACAGAACCAGGGCCGAGGTATCAATCTTGAAGCTCGGGATGCAGCAGTCATTACGGCCAATTCAACGATTGGCGGTTTTGACCCGCGAACCCTCGGACGAAACACGATCGGCGGTACCTTCTACTCAGAGGGTAACGTGATCCGAGGCAACTCGTCGGATGGTGTCAGGGTTCTGGCCAGCGGGACCGGCGTCGTCAACGGCAACCTGATCAACAATACCATCGAGAACAATCTCGGCGACGGTGCCGCGTTGATCATCGATAATGGCGGTACCCTGAACTTTGGCGATCTTGCCAGTAATGAGGTGATTAGCCGCAATACCATCAACAACAATAACGGTGCGGGCATTCGACTTGTCAGCAATGTGACACCGGCTACGGTGGGTGAGTTGAACGCGGTAATTCAGGGGAATGCCATCACATCCAATGCGGGTGGAGGTATCGTGAGTGATATCAACGGTCTGCATGCGGCTCCGCCGGCCAACAACACGCTCAATCTGACGGTCAATGATGCCGCGTATCTGGACCGCACGGCCGAGCAGAATCGAAACTTCATCGTTGGCAACGGTGATGTCGGGATCGGTGTGAATCTGAGCGGTAACGGAGTTGCGAATGTGAATCTGAACAATGTGTCTGTCACAGGAACGTTTGACGGAGCAGATCCGAACCGCGACGGTGATGGGATTGCTCTGACCCGTGCTGACGCCTCGCTGCTGACAGCAACACTGAACAGTGTCGACGTGACAGGCAATGCGGGTGACGGTCTGGATGTCAATGCTCAGGGCAGCGACAAGAACAATCCTGATCAGCCCAATGCCGGAACACCGAATACGGTGACTGTCACTGACAGCAACTTCAGTAACAATGGAGGCAATGGAGCTCAATTCATCTCTCGAGGTGCTGCGACTCTGATTGGTGATGTTTCTCAGAGCACATTCTCAGACAATGGTGTCAACGGAATTCGGGTTGAGACGACGGAGAACGCATCCTTTGGTGATCCGACCATCGGACTGCCTCCTGGCCGACGTTCTCAGTTTGACGGAAACTCAATCACAGGCAATGCGGTCGACGGTGTTCAGATTACAGCTTCGGAGAACTCGCGAGCCCTTGTGGAGATCACCAGCAACCTTGCTCCTGTGGTGCCCAGTCCGCACGCAGCGGCGAATACTCTTGGTTCAACCAGCATCTCTAACAATGGCCGCGATGGTGTTCGGATCACGACGACGGGTGGTGCCTCTGATGTGCTGATCACCGCCGGGACTGCATCGACCCTGATTGACGGGAACGGTACCAACGGGGGTGGTAACGGTGTTCGCTGGGATGCCAGCGGCACCTCAAACGGAATTGTCCGAGTCACTCGCACGACGATCTCCAACAGTATCGCTGGTGCAGCTGAAGTCGGCGATGCGAACAACAACGGAGACGTGGACGTCGCCGACGGGGATGGTATTCAGGCCAACTTCAGTCAGTCAGCCACCGCGACTCTGGTCGTTGGCAACGCTGGAGAAGGCAACGTCATCCAGAGCAACGAAGACGACGGAATTGCCATCACAGCCGACAACTCAGGGGATCTTGCTCCTGTCTCAACACGACCGATCATCTCGATTGTGGACAACATCATCGGGGGTACCAACAACGGAGTTGCGGCCGGGAATGGAGGAGACGGTGTTCACCTGAACCTCTTTGGACGTACTGCGGTCGGTCTTGACCCGGCAAGTATCAACACAGACCTTGCCAGCGGGCCACTGTCCTTCAACGGTGGTGTGACGGCGACGGGCTCCATTCCGCAGCTGACCATGACCGGCAACACCATCACGAACAACGCACGACGCGGTGTGAACATTCTGATGAACGGTGCCGGTGGTATCAGAAATCGTGAAGGCGGAGCTTCAACTTTCAACCCGATCCTGTTGACGATCGACAACAACATCATCTCCTCGAACGGGACCGAGGGGATCTTTGTTCGAGCGGATGCAGACATGAACCAGAGCCGGTTTGTCTATCTGGCGAACTTCCCGTTCCCGGATCCACCATTTAATCCGGCAAACGATCGTCCGAAGTTCCCGTTCTTCTACGATCCGTTGCTGCCTCAGTTCACAAGCCTCAATGTGGGCAGCGTGAATGGCAACACGGCTTATGTTGACCCGTACCTGAATCTGCGAACGGTCCAGAACAGCTTCCTGACCGTGACCAACAACTTCATTCAGAACAACGGTGTCGGAACGGTGACTGGAGAAGGTCTCTACATCAATGTTGGCACAGGTGCGTACCTCGCTGCTGACGTGCAGAACAATACCTTCGGGGGGAACCTCGAGGAAGACTTCCGAACAGAATCCTTCCTCTCGTTCGGTGAAACCTTCACCTCGGTGGATGACAATGGTGACCAGACGTTCGATGCCATCTATCTGGATGACACGGCTCAGCTGGATCTCCGATTCCAGAACAACAGCGGAAACCAGATTCTGGCGTCTGACGCAGGGGCCACCTACACCACTTCAGATCCATTGAAGGCCATCTTCCTCGGAGCCTTCGGAGCCGCCAATCGAGACGCCTCACTCTTCCAGGTTGATAATGGTCCGAACCTGAATAATCCAAACAATACGTTCATCAACTTTGGTATTACTCAGGACATTCAGAATTCCTTTACGACCGGGAACTACAACCTTCGAGGTGCTGCAGATCCACTGTTCCCGAACATCGGATTCGCACCGTTCCTGCCATAGTCTGAACGAAGCTGCCCGGAGAGCAGTCTGCGGATGAAAGTTTCAGGGGCTGTCGAGTTTTCGACAGCCCCTGTTCATTGGTCAGACTGAGTGTTGGCTGAACTGCGAATCACAACCGGAACGGCGGAATGCGGTCTGAAAACCGGATTCCGGGAAAACAGGGACGTGGGCACCCTGCCCGACCGTGAGTCGCCCTGTCGGGGATTGACATCTCAAGTGCGCGGACGACTTCGAATCTGATCCTGTGTCCAACCTGCTGAGGAACGTGCTATGACATCACACCACCTGCATCAGAATCGGGATTCGATCCCGGTGGCCGAGTGGATCACTCCGTCCACAACTGCTGAGGATGTCCGCAGCATCATCGAGTTTCTGTCGCATCAGGGAACCTTTCATTTTCCGTCGCTTCCGAATGGTTTGTTCTCTGCCGCCTCTGGCGAAGGAGGCGATTTTGAACTGACCGGATACCGCAATGTCTGGCTGCGCGACAACGTGCAGATTGCCTGGGCACATCTGGTCGTGCAGCAGGATCCCGCGACTGCCGTTCGATGCGTGACTGCACTCAATCGATTCTACCGCAGACACGCCGATCGATTTGTATCCATCATTCGCGGCAAAGCAGATTTCAACGAGCCGATGAATCGGCCGCACATTCGCTTCAATGGCAACGACCTGACTGAACTTTCGGAGAAATGGTCGCACGCGCAGAACGACGCGCTCGGATACTGGCTCTGGATTAACTGTGAGCTCATCTCACGTGGTGCCATAGTGAAGGAAACGGTTGACTGGTCGCTGCCTGCCATGCTTGTCCAATACTGGAAAACCATCGGAGTCTGGCAGGACGAAGACAGTGGACACTGGGAAGAGGTCCGCAAGGTTGCTGCGTCCAGCATCGGCTGTGCACTGGCGGGTCTGCGGTACCTGAGTGTCCTCATGCAGGATGCTTTCATCGCCGAACAGTTGCGAACAGCAGACACTCCGATCACTCTTCATGACGTGCTGGATCTGATGGAGAAGTGCGACGCTGCGATGCGAGCGATTCTGCCGTGGGAGTGTCGGCAAAGTGATCCTGCAAAGCAGCGACGATATGACGGAGCTTTGTTGTTCCTCATTTATCCGCTGAACATCATCGAGGATCCTGAACTTGAAGATCGGATACTGGCCGACGTTGGCGCGCAGCTTCAGGGGCCGTACGGAATCCGAAGATATCCTGGCGATTCCTACTGGTGTGCGGATTATCGGGATCTTTTGTCGGCCGATCAGCGAACCGCGGACTTCAGCGACAGCCTCGACGCACGCGATCGGCTGCTGAAGCCCGGAATGGAGGCTCAGTGGTGCATTTTTGATCCCATCGTTGCCTGCATTCACGGGCGGAGGTACCAATTCCGTCGCGACGCGGTATCACTGCAGCGGCAGATCGCGGCCACTCAGCGATCCCTGTCTCAATTGACGTCGCACGGATCGCGATTCGCGGCGTGGAGATGCCCCGAATCGTATTTCTGCGAGAACGGCGCCTGGATTCCCAACGACATCACGCCTCTTCTCTGGACTCAGGCCAACCTCTGGCAGGCTCTGACGATGCTCGAGGAAAATCTGAGACGGGCGTGATGCCCGGACCGACGGCCGGTGGCACCCTCAAAGGCGTGCTGTTCCGCGTCCGGAAAAGACGCACATGGTTCGTCCCGAACACTCACTGTATGCGTCCCGGACCGTGAACGGCTGCTGTCCGTCGTGGAGTTTTTTCAGAGTTCGCATCTCCTTCAGAGACAACGGAACTGAGACACACCTCGGTCTGTGCCGGACTCATTGCTGAATTCGTGGGGCTCCGCGCGGATCAATTCCGGCATTTCGGTCGATGCGACAGATGCAGACACTCGGAATTCTTTGCCAGTCCGTTCATGATGTGACGACAGCGAGGTCAGGAATTTCTGATCCGCGTGACGATTGATGATCGGATGAGAAACCCATGCTTTGCGCTCGTTTCCTTGTCATCGGTGCCGTGTGCGTGCTGGCATCGGCGTCCGCTGTGGCCGATGAGAAGAGAATCTCGGCAGACGAAGTTCGTACTGCCATGAGGCATGCGACGGAGTTTATGACCTCAAAGGTTGCTGTGAATGGCGGCTACGTGTATCAGGTGTCTGAGGATCTGACCCAGCGTTTCGGTGAGGGCAAGGCGACTGCGACGGAGGTCTGGGTCCAGCCTCCGGGGACACCCACAGCGGGCCTGGCATACCTGCGTGCATGGCAGGCGACTCAGGATGATGTGCATCTGCAGGCCGCTCGAGCATGTGCGGCAGCGTTGATGTATGGACAGCTGGAATCCGGAGGCTGGGCCGATCGGATTGACTTTGATCCGAATGGCAGGAATGCGGACCGGTATCGCAATGGTCGGGGGCGAGCGAAAGGGCGGAATTACTCGACACTGGATGATGATAAAACTCAGGCGGCTCTGCGGTTTCTGATTGAGCTGGATCGCGAATTGAAGTTCGAGGACGCCGCTCTTCACGACGCGGTGCAGTATGCCCTCGAGTCGCTGTTGAGCGCCCAGTTCGTCAGCGGTGGCTTTCCTCAGGGATGGAGCCGCCCCGTTGAACCGGGCGTCGCCGTCAAAGCATCATTTCCTGAATACGACTGGAAGACGGAAGGGCGATTCAAGAACTACTGGGATTTTCCGACGCTGAATGATGGTCTGGCGGGCACTGTCACTGAGACGCTGGAACTGGCGTATCAGACGTATCAGGACGCCCGCTATCGCGCGGCGATGCTGCGATTCGGAGATTTTCTGATTCTGGCCCAGATGCCGGAACCGCAGCCGGCGTGGGCTCAGCAGTACAATCATCAGATGAAACCGATCTGGGCTCGGAAGTTTGAACCACCAGCGGTGGTCGGATCGGAATCCCAGGATGTCATCGAAACGCTGCTGTTTCTGCATCGCACAACAGGCGAGACACGTTTTCTGGAGCCGATTCCGGCAGCACTGGCATGGCTGAAGAAATCGCAGTTGCCCGATGGCCAGGTCGCGAGATTCTATGAGCTGAAGTCCAATCGACCGCTGTACTTCGTGAAGGACACTTACGAGCTGACTTACAGTGACAACAATTTGCCGACGCATTACGGTTTCAAGGGCAGATCCAAAGTCGACCGTCTGGAGAAGGATTACGAATCGCAACTTCGCGGAGACGCCCCGAAGGGCCGGAAGCCGAATGTGAAGTCGCTGACTCGCGATGCTGCTCGGATTCTGGCCGAACTGGATGACTCCGGTCGATGGTTGAAAAATGGCAAGATCGAAAGTTCCGTCTTCGCAGTCAATATGACGAATCTTGCGGAGTATCTTCAGGCCACTCAGCCATAAAGGCCAGGCGAGCGGCCCGGTGTGAACCGGCCTGTCAGGATGCAGATCGGTCGGCTTGCGCCAACCTTGCACCAGTCTGCATGGGATGAACCATTGGTATGTCGTTTACCTGCCACTTCCTGATCGCACAATCCAGCTTCACCTGCGTCCGACAAATCCTCACGGGGCTGCTGATCGCCGCGTTCCTCTCCGTTCCGTTGTCTGCGCAGGAGCCGATCAGGACAGACGATCCTGACGACATGGTCTGGCTCAGTAACGCGGAAGTCAAAGTCGGCCTGAAAAAGAGTTCCGGCGGGGCCATCGCCTGGATCAGTGCGTCGGGGTCAGACCGCAATCTGATCAACGCATGGGACCGCGGCCGACTGGTGCAGCAGTCATGGTACGGTATGAGTGACGGGTCGGACTGGAATGGCAAGCCATGGCGCTGGAATCCGGTTCAGGGTGGCGACTGGAAAGGTCGCTCGTCCAGCATCCTCGATCAGAAGCATGACGCTCTGCGTTCTTTTGTCAGAACTCGGCCCGTGCACTGGGCCACAGGAGCAGATCTGCACGACTGCGAGATGGAGCAGACAATTGAATTAAAGAATTCTTTGATCCACATCGTCTGTCAGTTCGTATACAGCGGGTCCCTGTCACATCCGCTTCATCATCAGGAACTTCCTGCCTTGTTCGTGAACGCCGACCTCGACACTCTCGTTCTGTACGACGGTGATCAGCCGTGGAAAAATGGGCCTCTGACTCGCAGAGCTCCAGGTTTTCCGAACGAATATGGCCGGATCACCGAACACTGGGTCGCCTGGGTGGACCAGACGGATCATGGTGTCGGTCTGTTTGTGCCGGTGGCTGACGAGGTGACATTCTATCGATTTCCCGCGCCGTCGGATCGGGTTGGAAGTGAAACGCATGCCTCATGGTGCTCGTACGTCGCGCACATCCGCAGCCTCGCGGTGACGCCGGGATTTCGTTATTCGTATGACGTCTGGATCACGACTGGATCGGTCGAAGAAATCAGGGATCGGTTCGGTCGACTCGCCACAGTTGGCTCACCGCGATGAAATCGGAACAAGTGGTCCTGAAAATCCTGCGCAATTTTCTGCCGTGAGCGTGGCACGTTGGAGGTCTCCGCGGAATCATATATAACGCGGCGGAATTTTGAGTTGATCTGAGGGAGACGCGCGAGTCAATCCTCAGGCGGGATTCCTGAACCTGCCCGGGCAACGTGGAAGCCTGCACCTTTTTTCAGGAGATGTCAGGATCTCATTCTGGACTTCGAGGTTCTGACGTTCACAAACACTCAACTTTTTTTCTATGAGTTCACTTTTTCTGGGAGTTCCTTTCGATGGGATTGTTTGACAAGCTCCGGAATGAATTGATCGACATTATCGAGTGGGTCGACGATTCAAAGCACACACTGGTCTGGCGATTCCCTCGATATCAGAATGAGATCAAAAATGGCGCGCAGCTGATTGTAAGACCGGGCCAGCAGGCGATCTTTGTGCATCGTGGACAGATTGCAGATGTGTTTGAGCCCGGTCATTACGAACTGAAGACCGATAACCTGCCGATTCTCAGCACGATTGCCGGCTGGAAGTATGGCTTCAACAGCCCGTTCCGGGCAGAGGTCTACTTTGTCAGTACGAAGCAGCTGACCGATCTGAAGTGGGGTACGCCGAATCCGGTCATGATGCGAGATCCGGAATTTGGTCCCATCCGCATTCGTGCGTTCGGGACGTATGCAATCAAAGCGGTGGATCCGAGGGCGCTGCTGAAGGAACTTGTTGGTACAGATGCCGAGTTTGGAGCGGACGCGGTCACAGAACTGCTGCGATCGATCATTGCCAGCACTTTGTCGGAAGTGCTCGCCAGTTCCAATGTGGCGGCACTTGATCTGGCATCGAAATACTCGGAGTTTGCTGCGACTCTGAAGAAGGCGGTGCAGGAGAAAATTGACGACGAATATGGGCTTGAGCTGCCCCAGATGGTCATCGTTAACATTTCGTTGCCGGAAGCCGTCGAGAAGGCTTTGGATACGCGAACGAGTATGGGTGTCATCGGGGACCTGAACAGGTATCAGCAATACCAGATGGGCAATGCGATGACCGCCGACAATGCGGCTGGCAGTGGTGTCGGTACAGGGCTGGGGCTCGGGATGGGAGTCGCGATGGCCGGACGAGTACTCGGGCCGGGACTCGGTGGAACTGCTGCTGTCGGTGGTGCAACGATGTCACCTGCGGCGCCTCCGGCTCTGTGGCATGTGGCCGTCAACGGACAGACTCAGGGAC
Source organism: Planctomycetota bacterium (assembly GCA_046341255.1). Classification (GTDB taxonomy): domain Bacteria; phylum Planctomycetota; class Planctomycetia; order Planctomycetales; family Planctomycetaceae; genus SXXK01. Next base: position 5,528 of record JBKDRW010000310.1, on the reverse strand, counting down.
CCTACGGTGCCGATCAGATTGCCGCGGGAATTGCCGCCGGGCAGATCAACGCAGGGACACTCGTCTGGACTGCAGGCATGACTGGCTGGGTTGCCGCTGGCCAGGTCCCGCAACTCGCGGGTTCGTTCGGGCCTCCGGCTCCGCCGCCGGTGCCGGCTCCATAGTGCATGGCATGCAGGAATGCCGGTTTTGCATTCCTGTCCGGCACGTCTGGAAAAAATGAAGTGCTGTCCGCCACCGGGGTGACCCGGTGGTTTCAGGCTTCGATACCACGCACGTCGCATTGAACTTTGAAGCCAGAGTCATGCAAATGCGTTCGTCTGCCGGGATAATCCCGGTGGCAGAGCGTGTTTGAGATCCAATCGCCGCTCGATCTCTCGTTGAGACCCTTCAATGGTTTCAGACGCTGAAGAACAACCTGACCCATCGGTTCCGCAGGAGTTTGGTCCTGACGGAGAACTCGATATTCATCGACGTGATGTCCGTACGGGCGAAATTGGTCAGACCTTTGACGCTGGTGAGGGACGAATTTTCCCGTGCGAGTCGTGCGGTGCAGATCTTGAATTCAATATTGGCGAGCAATCTCTGAAATGTCCCTATTGCGGATACGTGAAGGAAATTCAGAAACAGGCTGATGGTCAGCTTTCGGAACAGGACTTCGAGGCAATGCTGGCCAGGCTTCGCGAATGGCGAGAGCAGGCTCGGGATCGCGAGGAACGTCAGCATCCGGAACTGGCCGAAGCGGAAGCGACGCACAAGGAACTTCGCTGCGAGTCCTGCGGAGGGAACGTTGAGTTCTATGGCACGCTGACCAGCACGCACTGCCCATATTGTGCATCGCCCGTTCAGCTCGAAAAGGCCCACAAGTGCGAAGACCGTCGCATTCCGGTGGATGGTGTCCTGCCGTTTCAGATCGACAAGGCAGACGCAACCCGCAACCTGAAGCACTGGGTCAGTTCTCGGTGGTTTGCCCCCAACCGATTTCTGGAGGAGGGAGTTTCCGGACGATTCAACGGAGTGTATCTGTCCTTCTTCACATTCGACTCCATGACGTTCACGGCTTATTCGGGTCAGCGAGGCGAACATTACTACGTGACGGTGGGAACGGATAAGAATCGGCGGACAGAACGACGCACGCGATGGTATCCGGCCAGTGGCAGGTTTCAGAGGTTCTTCGACGATGTCCTGATTCTGGCAAATACAGGATTGCGAAGAGACTACATGCTGTCCCTTGAACCATGGCCTTTGCTGAAGGTGGTTCCATTCGACCAGCAGTTGCTCGCCGGTCTGATGGCTCGAACGTACGATGTCGAACTGGATGACTGTTTCAGGGAAGGCAAAGCACGCATGGATGCAGCCATTCAACAGGAGGTTCTGCAGCGCATTGGCGGTGATACGCAGATTGTCAGCAGCGTTCAGAGTCGCTGCGATGCGATTACGTATAAGCATCTCCTGCTGCCGGTGTGGCTGCTGGCCTACAAATATCACAACAAGACGTTTCAGATCTTCATCAACGCAGCCACGGGAGAAGTTCAGGGCGAACGTCCTTACAGTCCGTGGAAGATCCTGTTCGCGATCCTCCTTGGGCTGGCGCTGGCCGGAGGCATCGTTGCGTTGAGCCAGAAATGATGGGACCGTCAATCTCTTGTCTTGCCGTAAATCCATTTTTGATATGGGTTTGCGAAGAATGTGCCGGGTGAAAGCCACGTTGACCCTTTCGCGCGGAACGGGGTACACTTCGGCGGCTTTTGCTGAACGGTGACCGGAAAGTCGACCATGGAACCGACATTCTGTTGTCGGGTGTGTTCCGTCTGCAGTTCGTTCAGCTGCAGGTCGAAAGGCCGGTGAGGAGTCCGTTCCGACGTTCAGCATGTGGTGCGGTCGCGTTGGGCGCTGAAACGTCGGAAGCGATCTGCGTCACGCAGAGCGTCATAAGAAATCCAGTGGTCGTGTTTCATGGATGCGAGGAGCGCGGATGTGAGACCGGTCAGCAACGTGAGCCGTTTTGAAGATTGAACCGTCAGGTTCCCCCGGGTCAAGGAAGACATGATGACAGGCACAACAGCCGCGCGAGCCGTGATTTCATTTGGCGACGTGGACCAGTTGCGTGAAGCGCGACGCATCATTCGGCAGGAAGCGGAAGCTCTGCAGCGGCTGGCGGATGGGCTGGATCCGAATTTCTGCGACGCCGTGCGCATCATTCGCGGCGTTCATGGGAAAGTCGTGGTGACGGGCGTTGGCAAAGCGGGCCTGATTGGTCAGAAGATTGTTGCAACACTCGCCAGCACCGGTACACCTGCACATTTCGTGCATCCCACGGAAGCGCGGCATGGAGATCTTGGCTCGATCGGATCGCAGGATGTTGTGCTGGCCCTGTCGAACAGTGGAGAGTCAGAGGAACTGATCAGTCTGCTGCCGGCCCTGCGACATCTTCGGATTCCGATCATCGCGTTCACTCGAGACGATCGCAACACGCTGGCTCGACGAGCGGATGTGATCGTGCGATTTGGTAAGCACGAGGAAGCCGGCGAACTTGGATTGGCTCCGACGTGTTCGACCGCTGCGATGCTGGCGCTCGGCGATGCGATGGCTCTGGTGCTGAGTCAGCTTCGAGGGTTTTCGTCGAAAGACTTTGCCGGTTTTCATCCGGCGGGAAGTCTGGGGCGGCAGTTGTGTCCGGTCGCGGAGGTCATGCGTCGAGGTGATCAGATTCGGATTGCGTCTCAGGATGAAACCGTCAGGGAGGTCATGATTCGTCACAGCCGACCGGGACGCCGAACGGGAGCCGTCCTGCTGACCGACGCCTCCGGGCGACTGACAGGCATTTTTACCGACAGCGATCTCGCGCGTCTGTTTGAAAATCGACGAGACGAGCAACTGGACCAGCCGATTCATCGCGTGATGACCAGCAGTCCGATCACGATTGCTCCGGATGTGTTGCTCCCGGAAGCCATTCATCGTATGTCGGAGCGCAAACTCAGTGAACTGCCCGTCATTGATGCGAACTGTATTCCTGTGGGCATGCTGGATATCACCGACGTGCTGCAGAAGGTGGATCTGAGCGATCGCATGTCGGTCGCAGCATTTGAAGAAGAACAAACTGTCACCGTGCTGAAAGCGGTCGGTTAACGTTTCCGGATTGTTCCTGAACTGCAATGGCATTTTCTCGCACCAGTCATAGCTTTCGAGCGGTGTGTGTCGGTCTTCTGCTGACAGCACTCTGGGGACTGTATGCGCAGGCCACGAAGCCATTGCTGACAGTGGATCGAAAACGCATAGCCGCGCCGAAGGATGATTTTCCGAAAGAAAAGTCGGAAGTATTTTCTGATTCCGCCGCGCAGTGGTTTCCGGAAGACCCGTGGGTTCGTGAGGAAGCGAAAGGGCGTTTCCGTGATGGCGGTCGGATGCTGTACTTCAAGCAGCATCAGCTGATGAACGACAATAAGTCGGTTCTGGTCAAGCCGATCGCGTTGCTCTGGCAGGATGATCCGGGTTCCGAGGATCCTCCGATCACAGCCACGGCCGATTCGGCTCAGCTGGATACGATCGGGAAGTTCAATCTGGGAGAAGGCAATTTCGGGCCGATCACCAGCGGTCTTCTGGCGGGTGATGTTCGAATCACGGGTCCGGATGGTCTGCGGATTGAGGGACGCAACTTCTATATTTCCGATGGCTCGATGAAAATCTGGACCGGGCTTCCTGTTCGGTTTGCCTGGGGCACTCATTCCGGCAGTGCTGAGGCCGGTGCGGAAATCGAACTGCTGACCGCGGCGGATGCGAAGCAGCCGGGTCTGATGTCCGTGAGTGATGTGCGAACCATTCGTCTGCTCGGCCGTGTCGTCTGCAATCTGGCCTTTGTTGATGAAGATAAGGATCGGGAACCGATTCTGCTTCGGGTCGACGCTGCGAAGGGTTTTGATTTTGATGTTCAGACGCGTGAGGCGACGTTCCGCGGATTTGCTGATAAAAAATACCTCGCTGACAATCAGATTCGTGTGGAACGACCGATGCCGAACGGAGGCCGGGATCTGTTGTACTGTTCGCGTCTGGTGCTTCAGCTTCAGCCGAAGATTCGGGAATCCAGACCGGGGCGTTCCTCTCGCATGGAACTGGCACGCATCACGGCTGAAGGCATGCCCGCCTACTATTCATCGCAGCAGGATGGGCTCGAATCGATTCATGCCAGCATGCGTCTCGTGACTTACGATATCGGGGCTCGTACCCTTGAGTTGCTGGAAGGGACCGCAGCCGCGACCGGCGAACGCCTTGCCGTCAACGTGCATCAGGGCGGACGAGAACTCCTGACCGGGCGTGTGATTGTTTCGCTCGATGACGACAACAGGGTGCAGGCCGTGGAATGTCGCGGCCCCGGGGATATTGGCGAGTCTGAGCGGATTCCGCCTGATGCAGAAACAGACGCGCAGGCCGTTGTGGCGTCGTGGGTTGAGTCACTGCTGATCACTCAGGGTGCTGATCCGCGGGTCGTGATTTCAGGAAATGCCAGAGTGGAGCAGGCGGCAACGGCGCTCGGTCTGGGTGGCGATGTGATTGAAATGATTCTCAGACGAACGTCGTCGGCAGCGACACCGGAATCCGACGAACCGCAGGACTCGTCTCAGAAAGATTCATTCGACCTTGGCGAACTGAAGCCCGATCGACTGACAGTCACCGGCAACGTCACACTGGCCGCAAAAGATCTGACCGGAAAGGCCCGTGAGAAGCTTGTTGTCACGTTTCAGCAGTCGGATGGAGACGCGAGTTCAGCACCCGTGCATGCGGTGAGTCAGACGGAAGTGATTTCCGATCACGCAGACGATGAACCATCAGAAGAAAAAGACGGATTATCGAGGCTCAGAGGGAAGACCGCATTTTTGTCCGACACAATTGAAGCCGTGGCTCTCGTTCCGGAGCAGGGAGCTGCGGAGTTTCGAAATGTCTGGCTCAAAGGTGATGTCAAGGTCATGCACAAGTCGGACAAACAGGACCAGGGATTTACGGCCGAGGGGAACTCGCTGTTCGCCAGAAATGGGTTCAATGGCAATCGGGAAATTACGCTCTATGGTGATCCGGCGTCGATTGTTCGATCTTCGGACCTGTCGGATCGAATCGAAGGCGAGCAGATTGATCTGGCTGACATCATGAAACCGGGAAACACACCGCAGCGTTCGGTCAGTGTCCAGGGCAGTGGACGCATTCGCTTTGTCGTCCCCGTGGGGCTGGATGGGAAACCTCAGGAAAGACCATCTTTCCTCGATATTTATTGGGGTGATTCGATGAACTTCAGTGGCCGCACGGCTCACTTTGTCGGCAGCATTCGAGCGGTGATGACGAATGATCTTGATCAGGATGTTCAATTGAAGTGCGCCGGGCTCAAGGTTCACTTTACGGATGAGGTTTTGATTCAGAAGTCTGCCGGGGACAGTGCCTACGAGGTGGCGGATTCGGATACGTCAACGTCTCCAGTCGGGCAGATTGAACGCATCGAATGCGAAGATCAGGTTGTTGTTGACATCGACATGATGCAGCAG
>JBKDRW010000309.1:0-16137 GCA_046341255.1 Planctomycetota bacterium | reverse complement strand
ACTTACGGGCAGCCAGCAGCAGCAGGTTCCGAACAGCGACGCTGTTGCCTGAAGGTGCAACAGAGTCATATGGCGAACTGCTTCGAGCGAGCAGTTTTTCGTGATCATGTGAGGTGAAAAAAAACATCGACTGAGTATCGTCGAAAAACATGGCCATCTGCTGAGCATTCAGCTCCGTGGCAGCATCGAGCCACCTTGTATCGCCTGTTGATTCGTGCAACGCCATCAAGGCCGAGACGAGACAGGCGTAATCGTCCAGGTAAGCTGCCCCACCTGCCACACCGTTTCGCCACGAACGCAGCAGCCTGCCATCTGCGGAACGAAGATTTCCCAGCAGAAAATCGGCCGCTGTTACGGCAAGTTTTAAAGATGCCTCTCCGTGCTGCAGCCGACCGTGCACAGCCAGAGCCTGAATCATCTGAGCGTTCCACTCGGTCAGCACTTTGTCATCAAGGAACGGTCGTTCCCTCTGATCCCGAATCGCCAGAAGCTTCTGCTTCGCAGTCGTCAAAGCTTCGCGAATCGAGTGCTCTGTTGTCGAACGATTCTTCGCGAGTTCCTCCACAGAAATCGGCATAAACAAAACGCGACCATGCTCGAAATCCTGCGGTATCGCAAAACCAAACGCTTCAACAAACAGCGCAGCTTCTTCCGGAGTCAACGCCGACTGAATCTGTTCCGGAGTCCAGACGTAATACTCACCTTCGATCGCGTTTGTCTCTGCATCGAGGGCCGAGCAGAAGCCACCATCCGGCAGAGTCATGACTTCTGCCACAAACCTGACCAGTTCGTCTGCCACCTCCCGATACAGAGGATTACTCGTGATTCTTGCCGCGTGCGAATAGACCTCCAGCAGCTGAGCCTGGTCATACAGCATCTTTTCAAAGTGCGGTACGACCCACTGCCGATCCGTGCTGTACCGATGAAAGCCGCCACCCAGATGATCTCGAATTCCTCCCTGAGCCATGGCGATCAGCGAATGGTCAACGATTTTCAGTAATTCCCTGTCCCCGTTCTGCTCGTAAAGATTCAGCAAAAACTGAAGTCGCGGCACATTCGGGAAACGAGGTCCATTCGGGGAACGAGGATTGAAGTCGACTCCGCCATACGTCGAGTCATAACGTTTCCGGATGTCATCAGTAATCGTCGTCAAAAGTTCTGCGGTGAGCGGCTTCGTTTCCCCCAGCACCGCCGGGCCCGACAATCTTCGCACTTCGCGAGCCAGCATTTCGGAAGTACCGTCCACAGCCCCGCGATCGTTGATCCAAAGATCGTGAATCCGCTGAGCAGCTGTAAGAAAACCCGTTCGACCGTCTTCGGTATCTTCCGGAGGAAGATACGTGGCACCCGCAATTGGCTGTCCATCGGATGTCAGAAACATAGACAACGGCCAGCCGCCTCCTCCGCTTCGTCCGGCGGCCTGCTGATACACAATCAGGCTGGTCATGTAGATCTCATCGAGATCGGGACGTTCTTCGCGGTCGACTTTGATGCTGACAAAATGCTGATTCAGATAACCGGCGACCTTCGGATCAGAGAAGGTCTGGCGTTCCATGACATGGCACCAGTAGCAACTGCTGTAACCAATGGACAGGAAAATCGGCTTCTTTTCCGATCTCGCTTTCTCAAACGCTTCTGGTCCCCAGGCATACCAGTCCACAGGATTATGAGCATGCATCAGCAGGTATGGACTGGATTCTTTTCCAAGCCGATTTGCAGGTGACTGAGTCTCGGATGTCACAGCTGCGGGCTCCGCTGGTCTGGCGGTTTGAATTTCATCATCTGCAAGGATCAGCGAAGGCAGCAGGCCCAGACAGAGCGTTGCGGGTATCAGCAGGCGGGCACGTGGCTCTGCAGAAGCGGCGGTCGGAAAATCAAGATTTGACATGGAAGACTCGTCTTCAGAAGTGACGGACAAACATTGCGGGAGTGACGTTTTCGCAATCACTGAAGGAACCAGACAGACGCTTTTCGTCGAGGATGAGTCGAAACGAGGAGAGCATCCCGCATTTGGCAGATGCCATCAGGCAAAGCCCCCATAAAAACGCGCGGTCGATTTCAGAGACACCAGAAGCGATTGTTTCAATCAGCGGGCAACCGCTGCGTTTTCAAAGGTCGAACGGGTACCGAATGGAAGGGCTTTCGAACCGGAAAGATTCTATGCCCAACGATTGCGTGAAAGTACTCCGGTAGAATCTGCGGTGGAGTTTCTGACAGAATCGGTGAAAAGATAGGTGTTTCAGGAGGCGTGGGCAATTGGATGGAAGTCGATGGGATCCATGCATTCAAAATCACTGACGTGGGAAAGGCTTGCTGAGTTCGTTAGTCAGCGATGATTGGAGGTCAATGCGAGTTCTGCTGATTGGGCAAGGGTGGGTTTCTGAACGGATTTTGGGATTTCGTCATCTCGTATGGATTCTGAGGCCGAAAAAAGAAAATGTCGTGTTGCGCTGCGGTCGTATTTCGGTACGAACTGCGCGCGGCAGGGCGATGTCACCGCTTGTGCAACGCCGTTCCTTACGAGGACAACAGCGATGACGCTCCTGCCTCTCCTATTTGCTGGCACTGGACGGACCTATGGAATCGCCAATCGTTGCGCAACTTCCTCGCGGCCACCGCATGGATCGCCAATTTGGTATTGTTTACGACAGCCAGCCGGCGCAGTCTGATGATCTGACTCAGATTGATGGGATCCGCACTCGCGAGTCTGTGCTGCTGAATCAACTGGGAATCTACTGTTTTGGCCAGATCGCGTTGTGGCGTCACCGTGAGCTCGTCGCGATAGGAGACGAACTAAAGGTCCCGTTGTCGCGGATCATTGATGAAGGATGGAGTGACCAGGCGAGGCAGTTCTGCCGTCCGGCTGCAGTTTCCATCAGCCGCCTGCCGGCATCCATCCTCAGAACGGTGCTGTTGCTTGCGTGTGCGCTCCTGATTGGATTCACGACGCTGTATCTTCTTGGGCGACCGCAGAATCAGCCGCTCACCGGCGTCCTGTCGGCAGACATCACCTCGATCCGGGTACCGGCGGCAGCCCGCCTGACGGAAGTGCATGCAGAGCCGGGAGACGAGGTTTTTTCCGGTCAGCCTCTGCTGACACTCGAGAAGAGGGAGCATCTTCAGCGGATCGAGTCCCAGGAACGACTGGTTCGAGACCTCGAACGGGAAGTGAAGCGTCTGGAAGCACAAGTTGCGATCGAAGCGGAATGGCGTGGCCGTGATATCGACAGTGAACTCAACAGAGTGCGACAACAGATTTCCCAGCGCGAGTCGTTGATTCCGACAACCGCAGGGAGGTCTGGTTCAAGATCATCCATCAGGACAGCTTCGTCGTGGGCCGGTGCCCGCATCTCCACAGCCTCAAGCCGACTTGTTCACGGTGCTGCCACAGCGGCAGCACCGCGGAAAGCACGACCAGGTGGACTTCTCTTCTTTGCCGGCTCAAGCGGCCAGTCGAGCCCTGTCGTCACTGCATCGACGACGCCGACGACTGACATCGCTCCAGCGCCGATGCCCGAGCCGAAGAGTCCAGCGGAACCGCTCCGCATCGCGATGGCTCCAGCCCCGACAGTCTCTGATTCACCGACGCTGACGTCTGCTGAGCCAATGATTGAATCATTGCGATCGGAGGCAAGCCGACTCGAAGCCGTCAGGAGCAGTCTGCCCACAACCGTTGCCGAAGCTCTGGGTATGACAGCTTTGAAGACGACGTTGTCAGACGCGTCGGAACAGCTTGAAAAGATGAAGTCGGTCAGTCGAGACGTGGTGATTGAATCGCCGGTCTACGGCGTGGTGGGGCAAGTGCGTTTTCGTCAGGGGGATGATTTGCCGGAAGGGGAAATCATGCTCCGTATTCTGCATACGGACCGTCGGTACATTGTGGTTCACCTGCCGACTCGCCGAGTTCACGAAATGGAGCCCGGATACGAAGTCGAGCTTGTTTTCCCCGGCGAAGAGTCGTACCGAGGTCAGGTGGTCGACAAAGCCATGGTTGCAGACATTACCGGAGAGAACGGCGATACACTGGCGGCTGTTCGCATTGAGCCAATCGGTCGCGTCTGGCCCACCATTCCAGTCGGGTCCCAGATTGATGTGATCTCCGCCCGTCCATAAACACCGACGGTGAGTCATCAAAAAATGAGTGGCTGCTCGCAGCCCTGCATATCACACACGCGTGCTGAGCCCATATGCGCGCCGGCTCTGATGTGCCGTTCAGGGGGGTGGCTGCATTTGCAACGGATGGGACGAAGCATCAGCAGGCTGTCCCTGCCGCCATCTGTCGCGGATCGAAAAGCCCGAAGTGGAACACGATCGCAGGAACGACTGGCTTACTACTCTCACACCAAGGCCATGCGAACCACTTTGTCGCTGAAACAGCAGGTGTGGCAGAGGTGAATTCGGGACGCATCAGCGTCCCGATCCACCGAGACATTATGCAGCACGCCCAGGAATGGCAGGACGGGCCTGAGATGGCTGAGCGATGGACGCTTCCATTTCGAGAACTTCCTGGGCCAGGGCGAGGTAGTCGGCGGAGCCTGAAGAGTTCGGAGCGTAATCGAGAATAGACTGGCCAAAGCTTGGTGCTTCGGCCAGTTTGATGTTACGACGAACTTTACTCCTGAAGATGCGAGCAGATGCCCATGGCGTATCGCCATCGCTCGATTCGAGGAACTGTTTCAGGTCTTCCGTCACGTCGGCTGCCAGACGGGTTCCTGATTCATACAGGCACATCATGACGCCGGTCACGCGCAGCTCACGGTTCAATCGGCGAGTGACCAGAGCCGTGGTTTCAAACAGCTTTGACAAACCCTGCAGTGCAAAGAAGTGCGGCTGCAACGGAATAAAGACTTCGCCAACCGCGGTCAACGCGTTAATCGTCAGGATGCCGAGTGACGGCGGGCAATCCATGACGACATAGTCGAACCGATTCTGGTCCTTCCAGTGCTGAATTGCGTTGCGAAGGAGAAACTCCCGACCCTGCGATCCAGCCAGCTCCACTTCGGCGGCTGCCAGATCAATATTCGCAGGTACAAGCGACAGGTTTTCTCCGACGAGCTGACGTGTGTCGTCCAAAGTCGTCTGCTGCGTGAAGACGTCGTAAACGGTCGGCATATCTGGTCCGGCCTCGACACCCACATGAAAGGACGCATGGCCCTGTGGATCGAGGTCAACCAGACACACTCGCCTGCCCTCCCGAGCCAGCGCGGCTGCGAGATTGACACTGGAGGTTGTCTTGCCCACGCCACCTTTTTGATTCATCACTGCAATGCTGCGCATGCTGTTCGTCCTTGACCGAAAGAAGAGTCCATCGAGAGGCGGAACATAATCGATGGGAGCGGACCTCAACAGATCGTGACCACCAGATGACATCCGAGACAATCGCGGGTACCGGCGGAAACTGCCGAAGATCCGATCCGGCCTGAGGAAACCGCCGAAAACGACGTCCAGTGGCGGCGAGGTCTGCCGAACTTTCTACACGAAATCAGTTTTTCAGCGTTCACAGGTCTCCACGGCATTCGTGAGAACTCGGCTCAGGATCGAAGCCATTCGAAGTCCGGATCCTCACCATTTTGGATACAGTAGTGAGCCTTTCGCTACGGCCGGGGAACGGTCGGGTCAACCGTTCAGGAAACATCCCACGTCCTGAGACCGTCGTCTTTTGAAGGCTCTTTCGTGCCGCATCATTTGTTGTTTCCGCTGTTCTCCAGCATCTGTTTTGTCTTCGGCATGATGTTCGCGAGAAGCGCGATCGTGAAGGGGACCAGTCCGTGGACGGGGACATTTTTCGGTAACCTTTGGCTGGCGATGATCTGGAGCATCTATGGCATCAGCACGGGTGAATTGCTGCCGGCAGCGGGCTGGTGGCAGGCGGCCGCTGTCGGGCTGACGTTTTTTCTCGGGCAATTGCTGACATATCTCGCGTTTCAATACGGCGATGTTTCAGTCGCGACACCGATCTTTGGGGTGAAAGTGATCATTGTGGCATTGCTTGCGGCGTGGCTAGCCAATGAGCCTGTACCGATCAATGTCTGGATTGCTGCGCTTCTTGCGACGGCAGGAGTTGCATTCGTCCAGGCAGGCACGGGTCACGCAAAACAGGGAGACTCTCAGCCAACCATCGCCGGGATTTCGCAAACCGCAGTGCTGACGACGCTTTTGGCGCTGCTGGCTGCTCTGTCGTTATCTCTGTTTGATGTGGGTCTTCAGACGTGGGGTCGTCACTGGAAGTCGCATCGGTTTCTGCCCGTCATGTTCTTTTCGACCGGCGTCTTTTCGTGCGGAGTCCTGCCGTGGGTGGATCGACCTCGTCGGCTGCGGGAGCTTCGCACCGGACGACTGATGCTGACGGCCACATTGCTGATGGCACTGCAGGCGATGAGCATGTCCTATTCTCTGGCCGCCTTTGGTGATGCGACTCGAATCAATATCGTGTATGCACTGCGAGGAATCTGGGCCGTTGTACTGGCGTGGATGCTGAGCCGATTCTTCGGGAGCCGCGAGGCCAATCTATCATCGCGCGTCATGCTGCTTCGTCTGTTTGGAGCAGCTTTGCTGGTGGTATCTGTCTTCGCGGCTCTCGTCCGATTCTGAGGAAATCGACGGTCCATTCAGACCGGCACCGCGCGATGCCATGCACCCTGCTTGAAGTTAATCAGAACTTCACGAGCCTTGTCCCCTTCTTCCACTTCCTCAAGCTCGACAGTCTTCTTATTCAGAAAGTTCGTGTAGCCGGGAAGTTCCAGAAGCTGACCGCCGGAGGCATCAAAGAAGCCCATTTCCCAGTCGGTGAATGTGCGATGCTCAACTTCAAATCGCGCAATCAGCAGGATCTTATTATGCCGTGGGTCATTGGCGATCCGCTCATAAGTTTTTTGGACGACTTCATCATCGCCTTCCAGCACCTGCAGGAATGTGCCATCTTCATAAAGCAGCATACCGGTAATCTGGTTGGCAACGTTGTTTGCCCGCGCCTTCTGGAGCAGTTCCTTGAGTTCTGCCTGTGAGAACTTTTTTGTCGCTGCGCTCGTGTAGATCATTTGCAGCATGGACGTACTCCGCAAACTCCGATCTCTTGAGGGCCCATCCCTCAACAGTTGCCGTCAGCCTCGCCCCGTGCATGGATTCGTGGCAGGGATTCGAAGGAGAAACAGGCTGTGAATAAAAAATAGAACGCGTGAATTCGGAATGGGCAAATCTGTTCGGAATGTGGAGAGTAATTGCAACATTCCGGGACTTTGGGTAGCGACTATGCCGGAATGTCCATGTTGTCGGGGCCCGACAACTGGGGGTAAATACTGACGCGGTCCTCTGCTCATCGTACGAAAGACGGAAGTTTTGGGCGGCTCGGCATTTCCGGGATCGTCAGGTTGTCTGGCAGGTAAGTTCGTGAAGGTTGCCTTCCAGAACGTGCTGAGGGCATGACCAGACGAGAAAGAACAGGCTTTCTCGAAGGGCGCGTTCCGCGGGATGCCCGGCGACATATCCGGCACCTTTGGTGGCCGCGAGCCACGCTTCGGCGGATCGAAGGGCGAGGGAATTGGCTCGCTGGCGGAGGCGATCGACGGCCTGCACGTGTCCACGCACGGCGTCGCGAAGCTGGTCGGTCAACTGTGCAGCCTCTGAGAGAAGTGGTCTGAGGTAGTCAGCGAGTTCGGGTCTTTGATCTACCTCGTTCGAAAACATCCTGAGGGTTCCCTGAGCGGCTCCGATCGCCACAGCAGAGGTACTGAGCGATCCTGCTCCCGCCGAGGCTCCGGAGGAGACAGAGATCACTCGGTCCGCCGGCCCGTGAAGGATATCTTCGGCACGAACGCGCACATGATGGAGCTCGACAATCGATGTCTGTGAGGAGCTCAGCCCGAGCAGGGCGATTGGTGGTTGAATGAAAACACCAGGCTGATCGCAGGGAACCGCAGCAAGAATCTGACGTCCATCACGCAGAGTCCCGCCAGTCACGATCACGTTGGCCGATCTGGCGGCGGTGACCCATGGAATCGTCCCGTGAAGGGAAAAACAGCCAGCTTCCTCCTCGATGGCGGTAACGGCTGGTTGCGAGAGATGCTGGCGCGATGTGGTGAAATGGGAAATGCCAACCGTTGCAAAGACGCGGCCGCCGCTGAGTTGCGGAAGCCAGCGTTGTCGTGCAGAGTCGTTGCCGGACGACTCGATTCTCTGGCAGGCTGCATTCCGCTGAGTCAGAATGAAGGTGGTCAACAGGCGTCCGGCCGCGAGTGCCCGATAGATCTCAAGCAGTTCGCCAGCGTCACTACCGTCGCCACCGAATTCCGCCGGGATGTTCCAGCGATGACCTCCAGCCTCACCCAGCAGTTCCATCTGTGCGACAGGCCAGAGGTCCGCGGAGTCGGGTTCCGGGATTTCGTGCAGGGTTCGAACCAGTGCTTCAAACAGATCGTGGTGCACAATGCGAGTCACAGGTTGACGCCTTGAAAGGTCCATCAAATCGACCTCGAGACTGACAATCAACGAATTTGATTCATGCACACAGGATTGGCAAGCAAAGCACCGCAGTTGCGTCTGGAGACGTGTCGAGGTCTTTTTCAGAGGCAGGCTCTCCGGGACGACAGCCGGACCGAGGTCTCATCTCTCTGCTGGCAGGGGTCGCCGGAAATTGTGCAAAACGAACACATCGCAGGCTTACGAGTGCCATTTGACCCGGATTCCTGACAAGATCCGCAGATCCTGTTTCTCCGGCTGGTTTGAAGTGTCCGATCGTGTCGACTCTTTCTGAATCCATTCTATGGTCGCTCCTGCGAAGCGTCGTGATTGCGACGCTGGCCGTGGTGCCTCTGAGCGTGCTGTTGCATCAGATTGAGTCCAGCCGCTCACTTCGCGCCCGGCGGTTGTGGATCCTTGGTTCCATCGTCCCGCTGTTCATTCCCGAACTCCTGCTCGGGTTCAACTATCGATTGACCGCAACACAGGTCAGCGCGGGTTACGATCGGGGTGTGGCGGCCGTGGCGACGGAATCGATTTACGGGCTGATCCAGTTCGCACGATGCCTTGCGGCCGGAGTTGCCGTCTCGTTGTTGTTGCCGCGATCCCCTGTGACCGGTGAGTCGTTGCATTCGTGGAAGCTGCTGAGGTTCGCCATGAGGCCCGGATCATGGCGAGTCGGGTGGTATCGGTTGCTCGTGATCGGACCATGGTTGAGATTCGTGCTGAGTTGGAGCCTGATGGCGCTGATGGTCTTTCAGGAATTCGAGACGGCGGCTCTGATGCAGATCGATCGCCATCCCGTCGCGTGGACGGTCTGGTTGTTTGATGCTCATGCGGCATATCAGCCTTTGCCGCAGTCTCTTCGGCTGATGCTTACACCGTTACTTTGCGAGTCATGCCTTCTGCTGCCCGCGCTCTGTCTGATCGGGTCGGCGCGAAACGGGACCGCGGATTGCTCCGACAGTCATCCGTCCTCGCCGAGCAGGACGGATGGCATCAGGGCTATGACCGCTGTGTACTGGAGGTGGCTGCCTGCTTCGGTCTGTCTTTTACCAGGATTGCTGCTGTGTGTTGTCCTGCCGATCCGGATGAATTCAGGCCCCGTGATCGCCGGCCTTGTGACGTTGGCAAAAAACAGCTTTCTGTTGCGACAGTCCTCGGTTGAGATTGCTGCATCGACAGCATTTTCTGCGGGCGCTGCCTTTCTCTCGATGATGCTTGCCACATGGATGCTGAAGCAGCGAACAACGCGGAAATCCTGGGAAACGGCGCGCCTGGCCATCTTTCTGCTTCCCGGTCTGCTGGGTTCTCTTGTGCTGAGTCTGACGCTGCTGGCACTCTTTCAGACGTCGGGTCTGAGAGTGTTTTACGACACGTGGTTTCCGTTGCTGCTGGGGCTGACTCTGACAGTTTTTCCCAGGGCACTTGCTGTGGTACTGTTGTTGCGGAGACACGAAGACCGACCAGCGATTCATTCTGCTGTACTGCTGAAGAAATCCCCCGATATTGGCACAAGAAGGCTGGCGGCGACTGCGATCTGGCGGCTCAGTACGGCGCGATGGCTGCTCGGTGGTCTCATCGTTGCCCATTGGTGTTTCTGGGATGTGACTTCGGCCAGCATCCTGCATCCGGTCACGGTCGAACCGGTCGTCACGCGGCTCTACAATGAGATGCATTATGGTCGAACCGAAGCCCTGATGAGCGTGACGTTCATGGCTGCATGTGCCCCAGCCATGTTCTGGCTGCTGGTGATGGCGGTGCTCCGGCTGATGACTCAGAGCGGGGCTTCCCGGTGAGCTGATTTGATGCGATGCCGGCACCGGTGCGTCGCTCGTTTGGGTTGGAAAGGATTGATCGGGCCGTTGGCCGGGCAAACCTCCGATTTCAGGTGCAATAGAAACAGCACAAAACACCCTCTTCCGACCTGCTCACCACATCCCGAAGCGTGTTGTCTGCGCGATCGGCACGGTGTGGAAGAGGACGTCAATCATGGTCTGAAATCTCGCGAAAAAGCGGATCACCCAGTTGTCTGCCACCACAACACGACAGCATTCGGATCCCGGTGAACGACTGTCAGCGCTGACACGGACACTTGCCGCCCTGTCTTCTGAATACCGTCAGCGGGAAGGAATTCCTCGCTGGAATTCACGCGTGTGTGGTTTTGACATTCGGCGAAACCGATCTCATGCCATTCTTCGTCCGGAGTTATAGTCTGCAGCCGTCGTGATGGACTCCTGGTCATGCGATCTGAGTGTGGACCTCTGGAATCCCTCCCGATTGCGAATGACGAGGCTCCGGTTTCGGGGACTCAGGTTGATGTCTGAATTATGTAAGGAACGGTCCACGATGGAATCATGGGACATGTTGCTGCAGGTCATCCTGCTGTTACTCGCCTGCCTTGTGACAGGTGGGGTCATGGCGCGGATGAAACAGAGTCCGCTGGTGGGGTATCTGATCGCGGGTATGGTCATCGGCGGACCGGGCAGTCTGTCGTTGGTGAAGGCGGAATCTCAGATTGAAGCCATTGCAGAGCTTGGAGTCGCGCTGTTGCTTTTCAGTCTGGGTCTCGAGTTCTCGTGGCAGCGCGTGATCGGACTCGGCACGCGTACGCTCCTCTGCGGAGTAACTCAGGTTGTGGTCACGCTGCTGATTGCGGCGGGATTCTGTCTTGCATGTGGATTTCCCGTCGCCAGTGCGGTGTCGATCGGTGCGATGGTGTGTCTGAGCAGTACAGCGACAGTTCTGCGGGTTCTTGTCGATCGTGGTGAGATGGATTCCCATTCCGGCCGAAACTCGCTGGCTGTGCTGCTGGTCCAGGATATGGCCGTTGTTCCGCTGGCCATTCTCATTCCCTTGCTCGCTGAAGGTGGGACTCCGTCAGATGTCGTGCTGCGAGTGGCCGGGATCCTGATGACCGCATTCGCTGTTGTCGGAAGCCTGTATTTCATTCTGAACTACGCGGCTGTCAGAGCGCTTCAGTCTGAAGCATTCGGTCGCAATCGGGAACTCACGGTGCTGCTGAGTCTGATCATCGGGCTGGGGGCAACCTGGGCGGCTCATGCTGCAAAGCTATCGCCTGCGCTGGGGGCTTTTGTTGCGGGCATGTTTCTGGGGAGTTCGAAGTTCGCCGTACAGATTCGAGCCGATGTGGCATCTATTCGTATCGTGCTGCTCACGCTGTTCTTTGGTGCTGTCGGGATGATCGCCGACCCAGTCTGGATGATGAAGAATCTGCCGCTTGTGCTGGCTGTCGCGGCCATGATTCTGGCGGGAAAAGCGGTCATCATACTTGCGATCTTCCGTGTGTTCGGGCAGGCTTCCGGGGTTTCACTGTCGACGGGTTTGTGCCTGTGTCAGGTTGGAGAATTCGCATTCGTGCTGGGCGGTGAAGCCCGCAACGGCGGGCTCCTGACGGATTCGCAGTACTCCGCTTTGGTCTCGTCATCGATTGTTACGCTGATGGTCACTCCATGGCTCATCAGTCTTGCTCCCAGGCTGAATGAATGGCTGAGCCGCAGGCGAACAGTCCCCGTCAATCACTCCGTGACAAGGGATGATCATCATGGCCTGTGTGAGGTGCTTGTGATCGGCTTTGGCCCGGCCGGACGAGGGGCAGTTCGTGAGTTATTGCCGCTTGGACGCCGCCTGTTGATCGTTGATCTGAGCCCGGCAGGAGTTGCCGACGCAGAAGCAATGGGACTCGATGCGTTGATCGGTGACGCTTCCAATGCCGAGGTTCTCGAACATCTGCATCTGGACCACTGCCGGGCTGTTGTGATCACATTGCCGTCACGTCAGGACACGCTTGTGATTTTGCACCATATCCGCCGGATTGCCCCACACGCTACCCTGATCGTCCGATCCCGTTATCAGCTCCACAGGCCCGACTTTCTCGATGCCGGCGCGCACATCGTGATTGGTGACGAAGAGCAGGTGAGTCTCGCTCTGGGGCAGGTGGCCAGCAGTGTCTTCGACGAGAGCGAACCGGAAGCCGACCTGAAGACGTAGTTCGGTGCCGGCTCTCGGTTGAGGAGGCCACTGCGATGCCGCAGGTCGACTGCGGCCAGAGCAACAACCGACCAGCCTCTGGGGGTGCCATGTCGAGAGACCACCAGCGGTCAACGGACGAAGTCGCTGTTTTCTGGCAGCACGAATTGCTTCTTCGGTGACCCGGCTCAGGGCATGCTGTACACTCGGGGATCTGCAGATAGAATCTCGCACTGTTTCTTTCAGCTCTGATCAGGTGTGTACCGATGAAGGCCCCGATCAGTCACCTGTCGTTGTTGATCCGCCTTTTCCGGGTTGTGGTTGCAGGACTCGTCCTCATGCAGCCGGGAGCACGGGCTGACGAGTCTGATTTCTCAGACGCCTATCTTGTGCTTCAGCGAAACTGCTTTGAATGCCACGGTGTTCAGCGTCAGGAGGGCGGATTGCGCCTGGACCAGGTCGGATCGCTGCGGGCTTCCGGAGTTGTTGTTCCGGGAGATCCGGACGGCAGCGAACTGATTCGACGAATCTCGCTGCCGCGGGGACACGAAGAAGTGATGCCAGCCATCGGCGCTCCGTTGATTGCATCGCAGCAGGCGGTTCTGCGAGGCTGGATTGCGAGCGGTGCCGACTGGCCAGCCGACTTTCAGCCGCCGAAACATTGGGCCTATCTTGCTCCGGTGCGCCCGGCAATCCAGTCGCTTCCAGAGGATTCATGGAGCCGTTCAGATCTGGATCGACTGATACAGGCCACGCTTCAGGCCGAAGGATTCACGGCGTCGGCTCCGGCGCCACCCGAGGAGTTGATGCGTCGCGTCTGCTTTGACCTGACAGGACTGCCGCCGACTCCTGAAGAGGTGAATGCGTACATGGCCGATCCAACGGAAGAACGATACGAATCCTTCGTTGATGATCTGCTCAGACGACCTCAGTTCGGAGAACGGTGGGCGCGACCCTGGCTCGATCTGGCTCGTTATGCGGATTCGCACGGATTTCAGCGAGACGATCTGCGAGATCTCTGGGCCTACCGAGACTGGGTGATCCGGGCATTGAATGATGATATGCCGTTTGATCAGTTCACAATCGAACAAATCGCCGGAGATCTCCTCCCGAACGCCACAGAGTCCCAGCGCATTGCCACGGGCTTTCATCGTTGCGCGCCGACGAATTGTGAGGCTGGTTCATTGCCGGAAGAGACACGAGCTGAGCAACTGATCGATCGAGTCAACACGACCAGCTCGGTCTGGCTGGGTTCGACTCTTGAGTGTGCGCAGTGTCATGATCACAAGTATGACCCGTTTACCATGAAGGATTATTATCAGCTTCTGGCCTTCTTCAATCACACGGCGATCGAAGCGGACCGTACCAATCCGCAGCAGCCTTCATCGATTGCATTTCTGGGGCCTTTCATGGCGCTTTCAGGAACGGTGACTGATGCTGAACGTGACAGGCTGACACGGCAGATAGAGATTACGGAAGAAAGGCTTCGGACGCGACGCACAACACTGGAGTCTGATCTTTCCGAATGGTTTTCAGCCTTGCGGAGGGTGCAGCCGGGCCCGGACGTTCATGTTCTGGACGTGCAGGAAGTCCGGTCACTCGGGAGTAGCGACACGTTTGAAGTGCTGGAGGACGGTTCGGTGCTGATCAGAGGCGGCGACCCTCCGTCTGAAGATGTTTACACGGTCACTTTGAAGACGGATGAGAACATCCGCGAGGCCGGAGGGATTCGCGCTTTTCGCCTTGAGGCTCTGACTCATGAGTCACTGCCGGGGTCAGGCCCGGGACGCGGCGACCCGAAACGCTCGAACTTCGTGTTGAATGAATTTACGGTGGCCGTCAACTCCGGGAGTGTTGATCAGCAACCACTCAGGTTTGCTTCCGCACAGGCGGATTTCTCGCAGGCGAAGTGGGATGTCGCCGGTGCAGTCGATGGTCAACGAGAGACCGGATGGGCGATTGCTCCGCAGTTCGGAAAACCGCATTGGGCCATCTTTGTGCTGAGCGAGCCGCTGAAAGTCTCACAGGAACAGACATTGACGATCCGGATGGACCAGCATTTTGGAAACGCCCGCACGATTGGCTGTTTTCGGATCTCGGCCGTGACAGGAACCGGTGATCTGAAGGGTGATATCGCTGACCTGCCTGAAGGCATAGCGGCAATGTCCGGGAAAGCGTTTGCTTCGCTGACTGCCGGTGACCGAAAAATCCTGCTGAATTATCGGATGCAGGCGGATGCGTTGTCTCAGCAGGCTGACCAACACCTGGCTTCGCTTCGAATGCAGCTGGAGAAGCTCGCACCGGCAACAACACTTGTGATGGTCGAACAGTCGCCACGGGAGTCTTATATGTTTGAACGTGGTGACTACCGAAAACGCGGGCCGAGGGTTGAACCAGGCACTCCGGTGTCCCTGCATCCGATGCCCGACGGTCCACCAAACCGACTGACCCTGGCGCGGTGGCTGGTTGATCCGTCTAATCCGCTCGTTGCGCGCGTGGTGGTCAATCGGTGGTGGGCCGAGATCTTTGGCGAGGGACTGGTCACAACTCCGGAGGACTTCGGTGTCAAAGGCGAACGTCCGTCACATCCGGAGCTGCTGGACTGGCTGGCCTGCGAGTTCGTGGAGCACAACTGGTCCATGAAGCATGTGCTGAAGACGATAGTGATGTCATCCACGTACCGGCAGGCATCTCGACTGACGCCGGAGCTCAGCGAGCGGGACGGTCGTAATCGGCTGCTGGCCCGCGGTCCGCGTTTCCGGCTGGATGCGGAGATGATTCGCGACAATGCTCTGGCAGTCTCCGGATTGCTGAATCCAGAGCAGTTCGGGCCACCGATCCGACCGCCTCAGCCAGAAGGACTCTGGAATAAAGTGGGCGGCACGCAGTACGATTATGAAGTGACCGAAGGAGCAGGGCAGTATCGTCGCGGTATCTATGTGGTGCTGAAACGGAGCGCACCGTATCCAGGCTTTGTGAACTTTGATGCAACATCGCGGCTCACTTGTACCGTGAGGCGTTCGCGTACCAATACACCGCTTCAGGCGCTGACGTTGCTGAACGATCCTGTCTATGTCAAAGCTGCGCAGGCGCTGGCAGTGCGTGTGCTGTCAGAACATCCTGATGAAGACGTGGCATCTCAGCTGACGCGAGCGTTCCAGTTGTGTACGTCGAGGCGTCCGAACGGACGAGAAGTGGCGATTCTGGAATCGCTGCTCCACGACCAGACTGCGGCGTGGAAGCAGAGTCCGGAAAACGCCAGCAGGATCGCAGCAGCAATGCCCGGAGCGCCGGGGAAGGCGCCTGAAGAGCTCGCCGCATGGGCGAGTGTTGCGTCCGTTCTGCTGAATCTGCATGAGACGATTACGAGGTAGCCATCTTCAGAGTGTGTCGAGCCAGCAATCCATATTGCGGTCAGATTGATCTGTTCGGTGAACCCGCTTGAGACAGTCTGGGTTGCTTTCCATGCTTTGTCGGTGAGAATGTGCCCGAAGAACAGCGACCGACTGCGGAGCGATCGTGACGAATTTATTCCCAATTCACCTGCACAAAGGATCGCGCTGCAACGCGCATGAACTCACCGAGCGAGGCCATCCGGATCGACGGGGCTTTCTGGGCGCCACCGGCTTTTGTTCCGGTTTCATCGCTCTGGCTGAGCTGATGTCAGGCTCTGCCTTCGCGCGGTGCGTTGAT
>JBKDRW010000308.1:0-7267 GCA_046341255.1 Planctomycetota bacterium | reverse complement strand
ATGGACAAGCCTATTCGGAAGATGACAGTCCCCGCGTTTCGAGAAGCGGCGGCGCAGGGGCAGAAACTGACGATGCTCACGGCGTATGATTATCTCTGGGCGGGCATCATGGACGAAGCCGGGGTCGACAGCATCCTCGTCGGCGATAGTCTTGCGATGGTCGTGCAGGGCAAATCCACAACTCTGCCGGTGACCCTCGATCAGATGATTTACCATGGGGAACTCGTCGCCCGCGCTGTAAAGCGAGCCCTCGTGATTGTCGACATGCCGTTTATGTCCTATCAGGTCAGTGCGAGGCAGGCCGTTCGGAACGCCGGTCGAATCATCAAGGAAACCGGAGCTGATGCGATCAAACTGGAAGGCGGCGCAATTCAATCGGAAACGATCCGTGGAATCATGCGGGCCGACATTCCGGTGATGGCGCACATCGGGATGCGTCCGCAGGCGGTGAGACATCTTGGCGGAATGGGCCGCATCCAAAGGGATGAACAACAGCTGCTGGACGACGCGCGTGCCGCAGAGGATGCCGGAGCGTTTGCCATTGTGCTGGAACTGGTTCCCGAGGAAATTGCCGGGCGAGTCACCGAATCGCTCCGCATTCCGACAATTGGGATTGGAGCCGGTTCTCAGTGTAGTGGGCAGGTTTTGGTCGGTCCGGACATGCTGGGTCTGAATCCGGCCTTCAAACCGAGATTTCTCAAACAGTATGGTGAAATTCGCGAACATGCCACAAGGGCGGTGCAGTGCTATATTAAAGAAGTGCAAACCGGCGAGTTTCCGGACGCCGCACATTCGCATCACTGACCGTCTGCCATCCTTTCTTCAAGTGTGGTTTCATGTCTTACCTGTTTGATACACCCGACCAGCGTCGCAAGATGTTCGAGGCCATCGGGATCGACTCGATCGACGACCTGTTTACTCAGATTCCTGTCGAACTGCAGCTGCAGCGAGAGCTCAATCTGCCGCAGCACCTGTCCGAACTGGCTCTTGAGCAGGAGATGCAAAAGCGTCTCGGTTCCGGTGGAACCTCGTTGAAAACCTGTTTTCTGGGTGGCGGCGTTTACGATCACTTTATCCCGGCCATTGTCGACGAAATCACGGGCCGAGGCGAGTTTTACACGGCATATACTCCGTATCAGGCCGAAGCCAGCCAGGGGACTCTTCAGGCCTTCTATGAATACCAGACGCTGATCAGTCAGTTGACAGGCATGGATGTCTCCAACGCCAGTCTTTATGAGGGTGGCACTGCGGTCAGCGAGGCCGTCTTCATGGCTCAGCGAGTCAACGGACGTCACAGCAAGGTCGTCTTCGCTGGCACGCTGCATCCCGAGTATCGCGGTGTCCTGCAGACCTACTTTGCCCGACTGGGAACAACGCTGGTCGAATTGCCCGTTCGAAACGGTGTCACCTGTCTCGACGATGTCCGAACCGCGATTGACTCTGAGACGACGGCAATTGTCATTCAACAACCGAATTTTTTCGGATGCCTTGAAGATGTCGCAGCCATCACTGAGGTGGCTCATGCTGCCGGTGCATTATCCATTCTGGCCTTCGATGCCATCAGCCCCGGGCTGCTGAAGAGGCCTGGTGACTACAATGTCGACATCGCTGTGGCCGAAGGACAACCACTCGGAACTCCACTCCAGTTCGGTGGCCCTCTGCTTGGAATCTTTACCTGCCGAAACGAGTATGTCCGAAAGATGCCCGGGCGTCTGATTGGTAAGACTGTGGACCGTCACGGCAGGGATTGCTTTGCGTTGAATCTGCAGGCACGTGAACAGCATATTCGCCGCGACAAAGCGACCAGCAACATCTGTACAAATCAGGGTCTGCTGGCACTTCGGACCACGGTGTTCCTTTCGACTGTCGGGCCACGCGGCATCGCACAGATGGCCAGACTGAGCCACCAGAAGGCTCGATATGCTGCCGACCTGCTGACACAAATCCCCGGCGTTCAGTTAAAATTCAATCAACCGTTTTTCCGGGAATTCCTCATCGAAACTCCGTTGCCATCCCGCGTTGTCGTCAAGGCATTGTCTGACAGAGGCATCAATGTGGGACCGGAGTTGGCACGTTTCGCAGTTACGACCGTTGACCACTGGGAAAACTGCTTCCTCGTCGCACTCACAGAAAAGAGAACTCGCGAGGAAATCGATGCTCTGGCATCAGCACTGCGTTCCGCCATCGCCGGCAACACCCCATAGTCGCTGTTCACTCTGTGAACAAAACGCTCCGGCTGACTCACCCAAACGCTGCTGGCTGTCTGTGAATTCGTCTACAAACATCTCGCAGATCCGAGGATGGATCATCACCGATTCAGGAATTGATGTCATCACGGGCACAAGACGATGAACAAAGCCTGAAGAGTGTCTCGGGCTTTTTCGCTCGTGCGCAGAATCAGGCACAGAAAGCGAACGATTTCGCAGCGTTCGTTAGAGGCACGAGCAACTCACACCGGTTTCTGATACAGTGACTTCATGTCTTCGAGACGGGTCCCTTTGGAGTCCGTCACGGCAAACTTCCCGGGGCCCCACATGGTCACACCTGCATAGCGACCATCTTTCGCCATCACGTAGAAGCTGAGTCCAAAATCCGGCCGACCATCCTGATTTCGCAGTCGGGTTTCCGTTGTTTTCGCGACTCGGCGAAGGATCTCCATCCCGGCTTCCTCGGGCGATGCACCATTTCGCATCAACTCCACGGCAGCAAAAGAACTCAGATTCTGGAGATTGGCCTCGCCACGGCCCGTGCTGCCACATGATCCGACTTCATTGTCCACATACAAGCCGGCACCGATAATCGGTGAATCCCCAACGCGTCCCGGAATCTTGAACGCCATCCCACTGGTCGTGGTTGTGCAGGACATGTCTCCACTGGCAGCCAATCCAGAACAATGAATCGTTCCCGTCGGACGCCTGAAACGCAAACCGTTTCCGTCCGCAGTCCGAACGGAGTTCCTCTGAAAAAATTCCGCCACATTGTCGAGGTTTGTCTCGTTCGGATCCGGAATCCAGTCGTCTTTCTCGCTGAGCATTTCCTTCCATCGCAGCCAGATGCGACGAGAAAAATCCGTCAGCAGATTCTCTTCCTGAAACCCATGAGCCTTCGCAAAATCAAGAGCACCGGCTCCGACGAGCAGCACATGATCGGAACGTCGCAACACTTTCAGTGCGACCTGCGCCGGGTGACGGATGTTCTGAAGTGAAGCCACCGCTCCGGCGTGATGAGTCGGACCGTGCATCACAGCAGCATCCAGTTCGACAACGCCGCGCTCATTCGGAAGGCCTCCGTAGCCGACGCTGGTGTCTTCGGGATCGTCTTCGACAATCGCTACGCCGGCCACAACCGCGTCCAGAGCATCAGAACCGTCTATGATCATCTGGTACGCTTTTTCCGTCGCTTTCGCGCCGTTACCGGATGAAATGACTCGGACTTCAGCCTGTCGTTCACCGGAGGCTTTCGCTGTCGCTCCGACAGCCATTGCAGCAACTCCTGCCGCATGCATGAAAAGTCGACGGGAGACATCGGACATCATGAATTTCCTCTTTGCTGCTTCAGAAGCCGACTCAACGCTCCCCCGTACTCACGAAGTCGAGAGACACTGCCGGCGAAGATCAACGCCGCGGAAGATCCGGGCATCCCCATGGCAGTGCGCCATAGTGTGTGCTGTGATCCACCAGGGATCAGCATAAACGATCGCGGATCACGAGGCGAGGCTCCTCGACGATGACTCGAATCATGCAAACGGGATTTTGGACGAACATCGTGCAGAATCTGGAGGCTCGAGCCGACGGTCTTCAACGAAAGCGGCTGTCTTCCAGTCACGGATCAATTGGGTGACGCGGCGGCCGTTGGCGCCGGAATGATGAGCACAAGTTCCCGGGTCTCACTGCGATCTGCCAACGACATCGCTGCAAAAAATGACTGCGAGCCCTCAGCCGTGGTGGTCGCTTTGATCGAGAACAACACGCGTCTGACCGTAGCTGATGCTCCGGCGATCTTCAATGTCACGGTTTTCGATGAATCTCCGTCTTTCTCGGAGCGAACCGGCTCCGCTGTGACTCCTTCCGGCAGGCCTTCGACCCGAATGTCCAGAGGTTCTTCAAACCCATCAATTCGACTGATGCTCAGCGGAATCTCCAGAGGCTTATCAGCTGGCAGAACAAATGCCGTTTTTGCTGCAGAGATACGGACAGCAGGACGAGATTCCTCCAGTTGCAGCACGTAGAAATAACGGTCTCCGAAATGCCGAAAACGGTCACTCACATGAAGCGAGTACCGTCCATCAGCCGGAGGGTTGAAGCGAACCGACACATCCGGATTCTCACCGCTGATATCGTCCGACTCCTGAATCACCTTCCCCGAGGCATCCCTGATCCTGACGATCGGATCCAGCGACGATGCGAACTCCTGCGCCCGAACCATCAACGACAGAGACGTGCCTTTCACGGCATTGATCGCAAACACATCGTCATCACGAGTCTCCACAATACCGCTGACTGCCGTCGCCGGCAGCACAACTCGATCAGTATCCAGCTGCGGCTCAGTGACCGATCGCAGATCCACGAAAGGGACATCCATCGGACGCACTCCGATGCCCAGTCGTGAAACGGAGGCGGGAAGACTCACCGAAGCATTGGCCAGATTCCATCCACGCAAAGTCAGGGGTGACTCCGAATCCGCGCGAGAACGAACACGGGGCTGACAAAAATCCACAAACGCCTCGGTCGTCAGAATCAGCCGATAAACATAAGTCGGAGCTCCGGCGAAGCGGATGCTGCTGTCCGGTGAAGCAGGAAACGCAAACGTTCGAACATACCACGTTCCGTCAGTCGGAGCCGTAAACGACAGCAGTGGATCGAGACCATCGTCATCATCGTTCTGTACGAGCACTGTACCACGCTCATTGACAAGCTGAAGAACACCATCCATCGGTGAATTCAGAATCCGATTCGCCTGAAGCGATGCGACAATCGTCTGCCCTGCTTTCAGCGTGACAGAATAGCAGTCAACATCGCCCGACTTTTCAAGGACGCCATTCACAGTCACCGAAGGAGACGCTGCCGGATTTCCCTCCGAAAGTCGGTTATTCGGCTCCACCTCGCTGATCTCGGGAATCAGGCCCACAAAAAATGGCATCAGTTCCGTGGCCCCGAAGTCATTGACGAATCGAATCCAGTGCACTCCAGCGGGGGTCTCCGGCAGAATGGTCAGCGTCGCCGAGTCACGTGATTCTTTGATTGAAAACTGAAAAGTGCCGGTTGATGACAATAATTGCACATCACCGTCACCCGGCTTGCCGATCAGCCTGACATCCAGCGTTGAACCCATCTGGCCGCCCGGCGGTTGCAGCCGCTCAATCTGAGGAGGCTCTCCGGTCGAAACGCTCGACGCGTTGCACGTCACCACCGTGATTACACAGAACAGCAGGCTGAAACAAGCAGAGCGCAGTCCCGGTGCTCCGTGTCCAACTTGATCCGGAACCGAGCTCCGCTTGTTCCAGCCCGCGGTTGAAATCCACATCAAATCAACTCCGCGATCGGCGTTGGATCGCTGACCAGATGAGCCGGTCGCCCCTGCGGTGTGTAGACGACTTTGTCCGGATTGATACCAAGCTTGTGATAAATCGTGGACACAAAGTTCTCAGGTGAGAGCACTCGATCAACGGCGGAGAAGCCCTTCGGGTCTGTTGCCCCGACAACCGTGCCGCCGGGAGTTCCGCCGCCCGCCATCAGCACGGACATCGCGTTTGCCCAATGATCGCGACCGGCAGTTGTCTGACCGGCCAACGTCGATAGCTTAGGCGTTCGGCCAAATTCGCCCAGCGCCACAACGAGTGTAGAATCGAGCAGCCCCCGTTCTTTCAGATCCTGAATCAGCGTCGCCACGGAGTTGTCCCAGTTCGGCAGCCGCTTTCGAAGCGCCCCAAAAATGTCGCTGTGATGGTCCCATCCTCCATCGTAGACCGTGATGAACGGAACGCCCGCCTCGACCAGGCGACGAGCGAGCAGACATCGCTGTCCGAATCCATCGCGTCCGTAACGTTCGCGAGTCACTTCAGATTCCCTGCTGATATCAAACGCCTTCTGCGCTTCCGGAGATGTGACAAGACTGAATCCCTGCTGGAAATACTCGTCAAATGCCATCACCGGATCAGCAGCCGCTTCATCGTTCAGTCGCACCAGGCGATCAATCTTCGATCGCAGATCCGTCCGACTGCCAAAACGCGAATCTGTCAGATCTCGTGGCAACGCCACGTCGCGAACTTTGAAGTTCTTGCCGTTTGGATCGTCTCCGACCACAAACGGTGCATACTTCGCGCCGAGAAAGTTCGGGCCGCCGGATCGCGACATCTGCGGCATGCTGAAGTACGGTGGCAGGCCGTTCTCTTTTCCGAGCTCTCTGGCGACAACAGAACCCATGCTGGGATGAAAACTGACGAACGCTCCGCAGCCCACCGGAATCCTCGGCGGCGCGCCCGTCATCATGTAGTGATTGCCAGCGCCGTGGTTGCCCTGATCGTGGCGGATCGATCGAATCATCGCATAATCATTGAGACTCGCTGCCAGCCTGACCATGTGCTCCGAGAACTGAACTCCGGACACAGCGGTGTCGATCGCCGAAAACTCACCGCGATACTCCATCGGAGCATCGGGCTTGGGATCGAAGGTTTCAAAGTGCGTCGGCCCGCCGTCCATCCAGATCAGGATGCAGCTCTTCGCCCTGCCCGCCGGGATGGCATCGCTTTTCGATTCTCCCTGCGCTCGCAGACTGTCGACAAAGCCTGTCCCGAGCAACGCGCCCAGTCCCAGCTGAAGTGAATTGCGACGAGAAACGCCATCGCAACGACGAGCGTGTCCGTTCATGTGTCCAAATGCCATCTGTTGCCTCGCTATTCGTTATCCCTCGTTCCCGGGCTTTCAGCCCCGGAACACTCTGCCCGGTCACTTCCGCTTTGACTGAACGACCAATCGCTCGCAGGGCGGTGCCCGGCCAACGGTGCGGCAGACGTCCGGCACTCAGTCTTGAAACACAAACTCAGCGGAATTCACCATGGCCCAGGTGACGTCTTCAATCACCTGACGACGGTTGGCCCCTTCGGCCGTCAGCAGGTCGTTCACAAGTTTCTTTTCGTCATCCGTCGGACGCCGACCAAAGATTCTGGCATACAGGTCGATGGCGACTTCATCCCCGGATTTTAAACTGTCCGCCAGAGCCTTTGTTGTACCTTTGTCGTTTGCGATGTCGCGGAAGATCTGTTCTGAAT
>JBKDRW010000307.1:0-11945 GCA_046341255.1 Planctomycetota bacterium | reverse complement strand
AGAGAAAACCGTGGAGCTGATCCAGAGATCGGGAGCGAAGGCCGGGCATTACCTGTTCCCGATGACGCGGACGAGAGAGCAGATGAATGACCCTGTGAAACAGGATCGGATGCAGTCCGGTCCGTGGGGCACGGTGAATCTCTGGGCCCGACCCGCCAGTATGCCGAGGAACCTGTTGCATTCCTTTATCTTCTGCCTGACTACCAGTTTTTTCGTGGCTTATCTCGGGACTCTGTCACTTGATCCCGGCGCATCGTTTTCAAAGGTGTTTCAGGTGACCGGGACCGCGGGCATTCTTGCGTATGCCTTTGGTGGAATCCCCAATGCCATCTGGTTCGGAACTCATCTGCGCGCCGCTGTGATGGATGTCATCGATGGCATCTGCTTCGGACTTATCACGGGGCTTGTGTTCGCATTCATGTGGCCTGACGCATCCTGAATTCAGAACGTCGCCTTCTTCCTGGTCGGCAGCATCATTAAGTTGAACATCATGACAGATTTCTGGCAGTTACTTGTGTGCTTCGTGTGTCTTTTGATGCCCGCAGCAATCGCTGCGAAGGAGTCACCGAATCCGACAGGGTTGGAACCGCGGAATCAGCCGAACATCCTGTTTCTGTTCACTGACGATCAGTCATTTGAAACGATTGGCTCGCTGGGGCTGACCGATATTGAGACTCCCGCGATCGACCGGCTGGTCCGGCGAGGAACTCTTTTGACTCATGCTTACAACATGGGGTCATGGAGCCCGGCCGTATGCGTTGCCAGTCGCACGATGCTGATCACTGGCAGATCGATCTGGGATGCTCAGCGAATTCATCATGCCACGGATCAGGAACGCGAAGCCGGACTTCTCTGGCCACAACTCATGAAGCAGGCCGGATACGAGACCTTCATGACGGGGAAGTGGCATATCCAGACAGATGCAGCGAGGGTCTTTGATCTGGTTCGTGACGTCCGAGGAGGCATGCCGAGGGACGTTGCTGCGGGATACAACAGGCCGCGCATTGATGTCCCGGATCGCTGGAGTCCCAGTGATCCGCAGTTTGGCGGCTTCTGGGAAGGCGGCCGCCACTGGACGGAAGTGGCAGCAGATCATGCCTGTGATTATCTGAACCAACGTGATTCTGAAGCTCCGTTTTTCATGTATGTTGCATTCAATGCTCCTCATGATCCGCGGCAGGCACCGCAGGAATTCGTGGAGCGTTATCCGCTGAGTCGCGTGGAAGTTCCGAGGAACTTTCTTCCCCTGTATCCTTTCCGTGATGAGATCGGATGTTCGGCAGACCTGCGCGACGAGAAGCTCGGCCCGTTTCCCCGAACCGAGCATGCCGTGCGGGTTCATCGTCAGGAATACTATGCGGCCATCACGCATCTCGATTCGCAGATCGGCCGGATTCTCGATGCTCTGGACGCTTCGGGGAAAGCCGACAATACCTGGATTTTCCTGACGGCCGACCACGGGCTGGCGGTCGGTCATCATGGTCTGTTCGGTAAGCAGAATCTTTACGATCACAGTGTTCGAGTTCCTCTGGTCGTGGTCGGGCCGGGCGTTGCGGCGTCCCGGCGTGTCAGCACGCCGGTGTACCTTCAGGACGTCATGGCCACCTCGCTGGAGCTTGCCAACGCACATCGGCCGGACCATGTGTTCTTTCGCAGTCTTCTGCCGCTGCTGCACAATCCATCGTCGCCTCGGCCTTATTCAGAGATCTATGGCGCTTATCTCAGGCTCCAGCGATCAATCACAGTCGATCAGATGAAGCTCATCGCCTATCCGAAAGCCGATACTCTGCGATTGTATGATCTGGCGAACGATCCGCTGGAAATGAACGACCTTGCGGCAGTTCCGGCGAGACGTGCCCAGCGCGATGAGCTGTTTCAGCGACTTATTGAGCTTCAGAAATCGCTGGGAGATCAACTTGATCTGACTTCCCTCGCAGACTGACCGCGGGATCCGGAGTCGGTTCACGGTGCGTTGGCTGTCCGCTAACATTCGCGGATGATGACTGGCAGTGAGCCGTATTCCATCAGGTTTTGCCACTGATTTTATCGAGGGGCTGCGATGGGTGATTCAGCGATCACATGATGTCGCTTCTTCCAATCCGGCATGAAGGTGTTCGGCACAGGGGATCAGGCGGCGACAACTTGCATGGGGATCCGCGGCGTTCCATTGCTGAGCATCGTCATCATCTTCAATCAGACGTAAGCATCAGCAGAAAGAGAGATATCCGGTGAGCATCGACGCAAGAGTGAAGGGACTTGGACTGGAACTGCCTCCGACGCCACCGCCTGGAGGAGTTTACACTCCGGTCGTGGTGGTCGACAAAATGGCCTATGTTTCCGGTCAGGTTCCGTACAGGGCCGACGGGACGATGGTGATTGGTCGAGTTGGTTCCGATCTGACCGAAGAAGAAGGTGCCGCTGCCGCCCGAGTTGTCGCTCTGACGATGCTGGCCACCATCAAGGCATCACTGGGAACGCTTGATCGAGTGAAGCGTGTGGTCAAGGTTCTTGGTATGGTGAATTCGACGCCCGATTTTCAGCGGCATCCGGCCGTGATGAACGGATTCAGCAACACCATGGTTGAGGTCTTCGGCGAAGCCGGCAAAGCGGCTCGCAGCGCGGTGGGGATGGGCTCGCTGCCATATAACGTACCTGTTGAAGTGGAAGCGATTCTGGAACTGCACTGAACTGCGACTCCAGACAGCAATGTTTCGGAAGATTCGACTATTGAAGCTTCGAATTGAGAGGCATCCCATATGGCCCGTCAGATCCTTCGACTGTGTGTCTCAACTCTGGTTGCGTCGACGTTGATGTCCACCATGGCAGTTGCCATGGAAGATGGCATCACTCTTCGAGTGTTGCCGGGTGAGCTCACACTGTCCGGTTCCGAGTCTGCGCATCGAGTTCTGGTGGAACAATTTCGGGGCACAGATGCCGCAGGCCCTGCAGCCCCCGAAACGAAACTCGTGGCCGACGATCCAGAGGTTGTTCGCATCGACGGATATACGCTTGTTCCTTTGAAAAATGGAACAACACGTGTTCGAGTCGAAGGGGTGTCTTCGGATGTCTCCGCAGCGACGGTGGTGGTTCAGGACATGGACAAACCGTTTGAGTGGTCGTTCCGAAACCACGTGGAGCCTGTTCTGTCTCGTCAGGGATGCAACTCCGGGGCGTGCCATGGCGCGCTGGCCGGGAAGGGTGGATTCCGATTGTCTCTGCGAGGATACGATCCCGAGCGAGACTTCTTCTCGATTGTTGAGCAACAGTCCGGTCGACGTATTGAGGCGGCCGAACCGGCAACAAGTCTGCTGTTGACCAAGCCCACAATGGCCGTGCCTCACAAGGGGGGCCTCCGGCTTCAGACTGACTCATGGCATTATCGCGTTGTCGCCGAATGGATCGCTGCCGGAGCCAATCCTCCGGCAGCCACGGACCCTCAGGTGTCTTTTGTTGAAGTTCTGCCTGCCTCTGTGACGCTTCGATCAGGCGAGACGCAGCCTGTTCTGGTCAGAGCCATCTATTCGGACGGGCGAGTGGAAGATGTCACGTCTCTGGCAAAGTTTACGTCTTCGAATGAAGCTGTGGCGACTGTAGACGAACAGGGTCTGGTCAGGGTGATTGGTCCCGGGGCTGGTGCTGTGACGGCCTGGTTCTCCAGCAAGATCTCCATCGCCCGCGTGACGGTTCCTTTTGATCAGAGCATCGAGCCAACGGAGTTCACGAATGCGGCTCGAAGGAACTTCATAGACGATCTGGTCCTGAACCAGCTCCGCAGACTCAATCTGAAACCGTCAACTCGATCGACCGATGAAGTGTTCATTCGAAGAGCCTTCGTTGACACGATCGGCACGCTGCCAACCGGTGAGGAGGTGACCGCGTTTGTGGCTGATACCGCGCCGGATAAGCGAGATCGCCTGATTGAATCTCTGCTGGCTCGTCCGGAATTTGCGGACTACTGGTCATATCGCTGGTCCGATTTGTTTCTGCTGAATGGCGCGGAACTTCGGCCCGAAGCAATCAAGGCCTACTACAAATGGATTCACGATCGAGTTGCCTCAAATACGCCGTGGGACGTGATGGTTCGCGAACTTGTCACCGCCAGGGGGTCCAGTTTTGAGAACGGAGCGACCAACTTTTTTGCACTGCATCAGGCTCCTGAGGAGATGGCCGAAAACGTCAGTCAGGCTTTCATGGGTCTCTCCATTGGTTGTGCGAAATGTCACAACCATCCGCTCGAAAAATGGACGAACGATCAATACTACGCATTCGCAAACCTGTTCTCTCGAGTCCGGGCGAAGGGCTGGGGGGGTGATCCCCGGAACGGCGACGGATTGAGAACTCTGGTGGCCACGACAGCAGGCGAACTGGTTCAGCCTCGAACCGGAAAGCCACAGCCGCCGACTCCGCTGGACGGCGCACCGCTGGCGTTCGACAGCCCGACCGATCGCCGTGAATACGCCGCTCAGTGGTTGACGTCCTCTGAGAATCCTCTGTTTGCGAGATCAGTGACAAATCGCGTCTGGAAGAACTTCATGGGAGTGGGACTGGTTGAGCAGGTGGATGATATGCGGGCTTCCAATCCGGCCAGCAATGAAGAGCTTCTCGCCGCACTGTCGCAGTCGCTGGTTGACAGCAAGTACGATCTGAAGTCGCTCATGCGAACGATCCTACAGTCGGAAACGTACCAGCGCAGCAGTGAGACAATTCCGGAGAACGCCGGTGATACTCGCTACTATTCACGCTACTTTCCGCGACGCCTCATGGCGGAAGTGCTTCTGGATGCTATGTCTTATGTGACGGATGTGCCGACGGAATTCAACAGGATCGTTTATCCCGGTGCCGATGTGAAGCCGACCGATGCGTATCCCAAAGGAACGCGGGCGATCCAGCTGCACGACTCTGCTGTCGAGTCGTACTTCCTGCAGACATTCGGCCGCAATCAGCGTCGGATCACGTGCGAATGCGAACGTTCTGAGGAGCCGAGCATGGTTCAGGTGCTCCACATTTCCAATGGAACGACTCTGAACGGCAAACTGGCCGTGCCGGAGAATCGGCTGAATCGCTGGTTGAAGGAGACAAAGTCCGATGAAGACCTTGTGGACCAGGTGTTCGTTACCTGCCTGTCGCGCAGGCCTCACGCCCGCGAGCGGGACGAAATGGTTTCTCTGCTCGCCGCCAGCCCTTCCGAAGACCGTCGTCTTCTTCTCGAAGACATCGTCTGGGGGATTCTCAGCAGTCGTGAATTCGTATTTAACCACTAAAGCGAGGGGCAGACGCACGTCTGAGATATGGTCATAGATCGGCTTGCGATCAGACCGAGCGTGCGACCATGTCGTCGGCGCCGGCGGCAGCAGTGACGATCCATCAGGGTTGTAGATGGTGGAGCGAGACGGCAGGTCATTTCAATAGAATGTCGGGCAACGGCAATTCGAAGCCCGGTGACCGCAACATCTCCGGATCCTCGTGGCATCTGAAAACGCGTGAAATCAGAGATCAGCCGCGAGGATGGCACTGTTTGTGAACGGCTTTGAGGCGGCTGTGTTCGACGTGGGTGTAGACCTGAGTTGTGCGAATACTGGAGTGGCCCAGCATCTCCTGCAGCGCTCGGATATCGGCGCCCCCGGCCAGCAGGTGTGTGGCAAAGCTGTGGCGAAGGGTATGGGGGCTGACTTCGCTCCCACAGCCGACTCGGGCTGCATAACGCTGCACCATTGACCAGATGGATTCGCGATTCAGCGGACGTCCGCTGCGAGTCAGAAACAGGTATCCCGCATCGTCTCCCGCAACTGACACGAGATCGCCGCGTTCGACTTCCATATAGCGCCGGATGCACTCGATGGCGATCGGATTCAGAGAGACCAGACGCTGCTTGTTCCCTTTGCCTGTGCAGCGGCAATAACTTTCTTCCAGCTGCACATCCTGCAGCTTCAGTCCAACAACTTCCGACACCCGGCATCCCGTTGCATACATCACGGCCAGTATCGCGCGGTCTCGACGGTAGTAACGATCTACGGATCCTTCAGGGGCATTCAGCAGAGCGTCTACCATGTCGGGGCTGAGCACTTTTGGCAGACGTTCCCAGAGCTTTGGTGAACTGACCAGATCAACGGTGCTTTCAGCAACCACGCCTTCCAGCATCAGATAGCGAAAAAACATGCGGACAGCGACAAGATTCCGGCCGATGCTGCTCGCGGCCAGATCGAGGGTCTGCAGAAACTCGAGAAACTTCGTGATGGTAGCGATGTCGACATCGTGCACACCGGCTCGAGCGGTCTCGCGATTCCACGTCAGGAATTTCTCAAGGTCTCGTCGGTAGGCGGCAATCGTATTCTGTGACATGCCGCATTCGGCGTCGAGGTAGGCAAGGAAGCCGGTCAGCCAGGACGCTGGGTCTCGGAATGTTGATACGGATACAGATCGGCCTTCCGGAGGACGCTTGCGACGAGTCATGGCAGGCCTCCTTCGAGTTCAGAACAGGTCGGAAGATCAGTGAGCAAAGACAGCATGTCGAGTCACGAACCGAATAAAAAATCGCCATCACCGTTCAGAGGGGGTTGAACGATGATGGCGACAGCTGGAAACCGTTTGATAACGGATTTCTTCAGATCAGGGCAGAGCAGAATGCTCCTCAGAGATTATCGTCCGCCGATGATTCAAAGCCTCTGTCGATCCGGAAGATTCGGGGCTGTCGGACCTGTAGCGAGCACAACGTCAGACCGGTTGCATCGCACATGGGGAAAATTGCCACGTATTACTTCGCGCATCCGCACGATCGATTCCTGCGGCAGAATCCTCACCCCTGGAAGCATTCCGAGTCGCGCAGGCTACTCCTCTTCTCCTGCAGATGTCTGGGATTCTGACGCCGCTCCGGAACTGTTGCGAGGCTCAGCCGAAGCTGAAGCCGCCGGAGCCCCGGATGTTCTCTGAAGGTCGTAAATCACCAGCGGCTCAGACGCAAAGTCCGCCGCCGGGTACTTCTGTCGAGCCTTACTGACAGCTTCTCCGCGAGCCACATCGTCAATGCGATACTTCTCATGCAGAGCCCTATGTCTGGCCGCCAGTTCCGATTCTCCCAACGCCGCATACAGGCTGTGCAGATTCGCGTGAGCGTCGACGTTTTCCGAATCAATCTTCAGCGTCCGATGGAACACTTCGACGGCTTCGCGAAGTCTGGCGTTTCTTTCTTCCCGGCGGGCCGGATCATAAATTTTCATAGCGCGATCATAAATCGTCTGACCCAGCAGATTGATGACTTCGTAGTCGAGACTGAAATCGAATTTGCGACGCACGGTTTCTTCAGTTTTGAACTCCAGAACCTGACGGAAATTCTGTTCTGCTTCCTCAAGTTTGCCCTGCTGGCGATTGATCATGCCGCTGAAGCGGGCCACCACCCATGGAGGGGCCGGAGGATCCTGGTGCGCTGCTGCTCGCTGCAGCGCTTCAGAAGCAGCATCAAGCTGACCCTCCATCAACAGGACTCGAGCCAGATTCAATGGGCCATCAAAGCGTCCAAGCTCTTCGACCCTGGCAAACGCCTCTGTTGCCTGTCGCAGTGAGGCTTTCTTTTCTTTCAGGAACATTCCGATGCCATAATCATTCCATCTCTGCCACGCCGGGATATCTCGGTCTTTGTTGACCACTTCTGTCTGAAGACCCTCTACGGGGAATGTGATCTCATCTTCGGCAAGGACTTTGACAGGTAGTTCATTGCGATACGGCTTTCCGTCCTCATGTCCTCGAATCGGACGCCCGAGTTCGTTCGTTTTTCGATCCACAAAGTCCATATAGATCGAGTCAAACTTACGGTAGAGCAGCCGAACTTTCACGTTGACCGGTGCGGTGATCGTCTCCGGGAGTCGAAATTTGTAATGTGCGTTCTGAGCCGCACCGGGGGGAATCTGATGCACGTACAGCGGGACAAAGATGTCCTGAGCATTACGTCTGTCGATTCGGTTGCCATGTCGATCCAGCATGAAGTTGTTCACAAAGTGAGACCACTCGTCGACGCTGTTGTCTTCTTTCATCTGACCGCTGGCGCCGATCCACTGATCACCCGATCTGACTGAGACTTCAAGCCAGACCTCGTTGGAGTCGGTCGTGCCCTGGGTAAAATGATGTCCCATTTTCAGGGTGCGAATGACCGTTTCCAGCAGGTAGGTACTGCCCGGCTTGAGAGTTGGAACGTTCGGTCGAAGCGGAGCGCTGAGCGTGCCATCGATGGTGCCGCCGTCGCGAACGCCAAAAATGTCGACTCGCATGGTGCCTTTCAGAAATTCTTCATGTGCCTTCACAACATCGTCGTTGTGAGTAAGCCAGTTGAGACCGGAATTCGCTGAAGGAAACAGATGGTTGTGTGTCTTCAGCCTGCCCGACTCATCGAAAAACTTCGCCCCGAAGTCAGTGGATTCTCCCAGGGGCATGTGGCAGCCGTTGCAGTCAACCTGAGCTTTTTCAGGATAGTAAAAGCTTCGAGAGCCATGTCCCGAAACTCCGCTGAGAAGCCAGCTGTCGTAGTGATTCTGCCCTCGCAGCCATTCTTTGTAATGATTCAATGTGAACGGGAGGTTGACCTTGTGACAGGCACCGCAGAATTCGGCGGTCTGATGCAGCGGTTTCAGAAATGTCTTCTTGTGAAATGATGGCTTGGCTTTCACCAACTGGTTATTCACCCACTGCAGGAAGGCACTGTCACTTTTGGCGAATGGATAGTGGATCGGTTCCTCAATGGTGTAGTCGGCGTTGCCTTCATTACTGTTGACGTGCGTGATGGCATGGCAGACTGTGCATGAGATGCCCGACTGTGACGTCGGATGATGCAGCATGTCGAACTTCGGATCATCAAAGGCGCCGCTGAAGAAGGGAACGGGGTCATGACAGCCAGCGCAGAACCGCGATCCTTTCACGTTTCCGTCTCGCTGGAAAGACACTTCTCGTGTCTCCGCGACGCTCGCAAGGTAAGCCGGATTATTGAACGAACTGAATCGATGAGCGCTCTTTGCCCAGTCGTCATGCGCATCCTTGTGGCACTTCAGGCAGTAGTCATTCATATCGAGCGTCTTTGCATCGATGAAGTTGCCTGTGGCGGTTCGAGCCAGTGAAGGTTCGAAATATTTCGTCCCTTCCTTCGGCCCGGTCACGTTCCAGTTTCGCGGATCCTGTGCCTGCAGAAAGATCATGCCAACAGCGGTCAGCCCGGCAAAGCCAGCCCATGCCAGACCCTGCTTCCATCGCATCTTTGGCCCCACAAGGCGATGCATCCAGTACAGCCAGCCCCCGGCGATCGGAGCGCCGACGTGGGCCCAGTAGACGATCGATCGTCCTGTGGGGCTTTTCAGATCAATCACACCCTCGACTCGGAGGAGAAGAAACCCTGAAATCAGCACAAGTAAACAAACACCAAAGAGCGCGTAGCCGATATTGACCGTCCGTCGAATCTTTCGATCCTTCGTGTTGCGCATGTGCACAATGCCAAACACGAGAAATGGAGCAACGATCGAAATGCCAAGCACGATATGGACCAGAAACATCTCAAGGTAAAAGTGATCCTGATAGGTTTGACCTTTCCACCACTCGAGGAACGTGATACCCCCCAGATAGGCGCTGTTGGCACCCATGATGGCCAGCAGGGCGATGACCACATTGAACAGGATGCGAAGTTTCGGCCCGATTGCCTTGCGAACGATTTTCTTCGGTTCGCCGGGGTTGTCGGGATTCGCGGGTGGGGTCGTGCTGGACATGAGTTCCTCTCTGTATCAGTCGAACTCAGGAACCTACGGAACATCTCTGGCCTGGCGGATCGCCGATGCTGCGAGCGGGAACCATGCACCCGTCGATTTCAATCTGAAAATCGGTCGTGGAATGGCCTTGGTCGCTTTCCGGTGCACATCAGACCAGAAGAGAAGTGTACCGGATTTCGCTCGAGAGGCGGCAATTTGCAGCAGTGCTCAATTCAGCCTGACCGGCGAGTTTGGTCCGGAACATCCTGATTTTTACTTGGACTGATGTCACTGTACGTGTTTTTTTTCTCGTTTCGCGAGGGAATTCCGGAACGGCGGCCATTCAGCCGCCCGTTTTTTGGATGATTCGAAGAATCAAAGCTGGCGAACTGACGAATTGGCCAGTCTTGAGCCCGATTGTGACGGTTTGGCTGGGCAGTCTGAGCCGGCTGCCACTCGCGACCTTTCGACCGTGCTGCTATCCTCATGGCACAAGTCACACGTCCACCTGAACTCTTTGGCGAGTCCTTGATCAAAATGACTGTTCCGCAGATTTCACCGCCTCAGCGAATCCTGATGGGTCCTGGACCCAGCGACATTCATCCTTCGGTTCTCTCTGCCATGGCCGCGCCGACGGTAGGCCATCTGGATCCTTATTTTCTGAAGGTGATGGATGAAGTGCAGTCGATGCTTCGGCATGTCTTCCAGACGACGAACCACATGACGATGGCGATCAGCGGCACTGGCAGTGCCGGGATGGAAACATGTGTGGTCAACCTGATCGAGCCTGGTGACCGAATGGTTGTGGGCGTCAACGGCGTCTTTGGCGGTCGGATGGCGGAAGTCGCTGAGCGAGTTGGTGCGGAGGTCACGAAGATCGAGCGTCCCTTTGGCGAGGTATTGACTCCGGAAGAGGTGAAGGCTGCCATCGAGAAGTCTCGCCCGAAAGTCGTGGGCATTGTGCATGCCGAAACCAGCACTGGAGCAAGGCAGCCGCTCGAAGAGATTGCACGCATCGTCCATGATGCTGGCGCATTGCTGCTGGTCGACTGTGTCACATCTCTGGCCGGGATTCCGGTGGAGATTGACCGTCTTCAGATTGACGCTGCCTACAGCGGCTCGCAAAAGTGCCTTGGGTGTCCGCCGGGATTGTCGCCGGTGACTTTTGGCCCGAGGGCACTTGAAGCGATGGATGCGCGGAAAAAGAAAGTCTCGAGCTGGTACCTGGATATCGGGCTGCTCAGAAACTACTGGGGCAGCAATCGAGCCTATCATCACACGGCTCCGATCAACATGAATTATGCGTTGCACCAGGCATTGCGGCTGGTGGTTCAGGAAGGGTTGCCCGCACGATTTTCCCGGCACATCCTGCACCATCATGCACTCAAAGCGGGACTCAGCGCGATGGGCATTCGTTACTCGGTGGCGGAAGGCTGTTCGCTGCCGATGCTCAACTCGGTGCTGATCCCGGACGGCGTTGACGATGCTGCGGTGCGAGGCCAGCTGCTCAACGAGTTTGGAATTGAGATTGGTGGCGGACTCGGGCCGATGAAGGGAAAAGTCTGGCGCATCGGTTTAATGGGTGAAGCTGCAAAGAAGTCCAACGTGCTGTTATTCCTTGCCGCACTCGAGCAGTGTCTGAATCGTCAGGACTGCCGTCCGTCACCCGGAGCCGGAGTTGCGGCGGCCAATTCTGCCTACGCGACAGCGCCGATGTAATGTCGCGGTGCGACAGGCCTGTTCGAGAATGTGTTTGTCACGATGGCCTCGAAGGCTGCTGGGATCACCTGTCGTGAATTCGTCGACGCTCGATCATATCTCCGTGGTTGTGATTCAGTGGAATCGCAGATCCGGATCTGGTGGAGGACGCGGCGAGCTGATTGTGCTTGCGAGGCAACTTCGAGCCGCCGGGTTCCTGGTTCGAATGTTTCACAATCGTGGCAGAATGGATCACTACATTCAGCAGCAGTTCGGTGAGGATTCCGTGATGGAGTCCGGGGGCAAACAGCTGCCTTTGCGTCGTCGTCTTCACTGCATTGTTGCCGCTGGAGGTGACGGTACGGTGGCGGACGTCGTGAATCGACATCCCGGACGACCAATTGCCGTTTTGCCGCTGGGGACCGAAAACCTTCTGGCCAGGTTCCTCGGGATGAAACGCAGTGGCACTCAGGTGGCCAAAGCAATTCGCGCCGGGACGACATTCTGGCTGGATACTGCAGTCGCCAACGG
>JBKDRW010000306.1:0-6246 GCA_046341255.1 Planctomycetota bacterium | reverse complement strand
TACTCTTTGGAAATGCTCTGATACTTCTGCAACGCAGATTCAAGGTCTCCACTGCGTTCATTGGATTGAGCCTGAGCCAGCATCGGCGGCTCGCCGTCAAAATTGATTGTCAGGATATCTGAGACGGGAATCTCCTGAACGCCCCCTGATGTCTTGATCGAAACGGACGATACCGTCATCGCCGTCACTTCTCCGCGATGCGTCACCCGAGCACTTCGAGTTGTCAGACGATCCGCGGCCGACACCTTTGCAGCAGCCATCGCAAAAACAGCCACAGTGACTGCCAGGCAAAGCCGAACGGTCTTGCTCTTCCACTCAGGAAAGGAATTTCCAGTCATCGTCGTCGGAGTCCTTTTTCAATCTCGTATTTTTCCGTCAGATCAATCGGTCTGGAGTTTGCATCCACATTTTTTCGTTCAACTCAAGTCCACAGATGGCTGCCACTGAAAGTGGCATCACCGGGGCGGTTCCGGCGGCCTCGATGCCCGCGGCGAATCACCATCCGCCGCTGGAGATGAAGGCTTTGTCGGTCGTGGTGTCGCTGGTCGCGCCGCTCCGGATTCCCCGGCTGGACGAGCAGCCGAAGATCGTGGACTGCCCTGCCCCGCCGCGCCAGCATCGCTCTGCGATGAGCCTTGCGACGAGGTTCTGGAGGCCGTACCTGATTTTCCCGAATCCCCCGGAGAGGCTCCGCCAGGACTTGCTCCGGATGCCGGTCGCGGCGCCGACGGATCAGCTGCCTGACGTGAACCAGGACTTGGAGCCGGTGCCCCGCCCTCCGGCGGCCTCGGACGTGGACGAGACACAGGTGCTGAACCCGGCGTCGCTGCGGTGGACGAGGACGACGCGGAACCTGTCGTCGATCCGGATCGCGAAGAGGGATCCCTTGGAGCGGCAGAACGAGCCTTCGAGGCATCAGACTGAGTCCCCGCAGCTGTTTTGGTCGGTCGCGCAGCTGACGATGGTGGAGATTTACGAGTCGAAACGGTTGCTCCCAATCCAGTAAAATCGGGAATCTGCGGGGCATCAAAGCTGAGGTCATCGGGCAGACTGAGCCCACCAGTCGGGACATCAGGAATCACACCACTCAACCTGGGAGCCGACGAAGATCCCGGGATTCGAACACGCTGAGCGGGCTTTCGCATGAGCAGAAAGAACGCTGCGCCAACTCCGACACACAGTGAAACTCCAAGCACAGGCCAAAGCCAGCCACCCCCACCCGTTTCAGACACCGCTGTCGGTGATACTGCCGGCGCCGAAGCCGCGGGTGTCTGCGATTCCGTCGTCTCCTTTGCAGAGTCCTGCTTTGCCATCTCTGCATCGGGCTCCACCGATGCAGTTCGCTGTAACGGCTCCGGAGCCCCGCCGCGATCCACCTGCAGATCCTGATACAATCGATCAAATTTCGCGAAGTTGACATCATCCAGATCGCGATATCGCTGCACAAAGCTGGTAATCTCCGCCAGCGCCGAAGCTTGCTGTTTGTCCGCATCCGCCTCATGCACCTGGGCAAAGCGGCGGCGTCCGAAACTCAGTTCGTACCGAGCTTCAATGAAGCGAGCTCGAAGCTCGGGCGATGGATCTTTTTCCGAATACTGCTGCAGCCGTCGCGCGAGCAGAGGCCATCCCCAGACCAGCGGCTTTCCATCCGCCCCTTTGATCCCCTGAATCGATTCAGAAAATCGCTCAGGCTTCGGAGTGCCGGCATCTCCGTAAATTCCCCAATCCGTCAGCAGATGGGCCGCCTCAAACTGAGCATCCAGAGCATTGGCGTTTTTCGTCAGAATGTCCGTGACGATCTTCAGACCGTCATCAAACTTCTTCTGTTGTCGTCGACACCGCGCCAGCCGGAGCAGGACCGCATTGCGATTGGTGTCTGTCGTAAGATTACCCGTGATGATCTCGTTGTACGCATCACCCGCACGAGCAAAATAATTTTCGGCCGAGGCAGCATCACCCGTGACCCCCTGGCCAAGCCCGTAGTACGTCTCACCGATCCATAGCAGAGAATTGTAATCTGACTTGTCGCGTGACTGATAAACCTGCTGAAGAAACTTTTCAAAAGACTCGCGAACGCGTGCCAGACGCGTCGCATCATTGGCCAGCGTCAGTCGCTTCAGTTCTTCCTGCAACTCGATGCCAAGCTGGGTGTAAGCCTGAAGAATATCACTCCCACCGACCTTCTCGAGCCTGGACATCACCTTCAGAGCTTCATCAATCTTCTGAGTACCGACGTAAGCCCGAAGTAACAGTCGATAGGTCAGACTGGCAAACGACTGACTCTGAATTCCATCCTCGGGGCGCGTCGATCCCTCAGGAACTTCAATCATCGCCGTCACCGAGTTTTCCGCACCGCTGGTCAGCCGATCGATCGTACCCTGAAAATCGTTGTCCAGATTCAGAATGGCCGCCAGTGAAACTTCGGCAGCCACAACGTCTTCCGTCGGACGAGCGCCTGCGCCAAGTTTTTGACGCATCTGCTGAATGCCTTCCGTCAGCAACGTCGTGGCATCTGCTTTCCATTGCGTCATCTCCGCTTCCGTGGGCTTCGGCCCCTCCGGATCAACCGAAGCCAGCGCGGTTGCTTTGGTCCATGCGGCCCAGTAGGCCTGTCCGGCAAAAATCTTCGCCGATACATACTGCGGATCCGACTCCGGCACCTGCAGGAACCATTTTGCCCCCTCCGCCGGACGATTCAGCTTCATGTAGACGCTTCCCAGTCTCATCCGCGCTTCCCCCGCGCGACTGGACTGTGGATAGAGTTCCACAATCTTCAGACACACTCCTTCGAGCATCCGAGTCTCAAAGTCGCGATCTTTGCCGGGCGCCTGATTCCATGCTGCCACCGCCGACGAAATGGCGATCTCAGTGGCATTCAAAGCGTTGTCCGGATCGGCCTTCCGGTCGTTTGTCATGCAGTAGCTGGCCAGAATCACAGAATCAAGCGGCTTCTTCTGCATCAGGAACACATAACTCAACAGATAACGTGCCTGGGCAACAGCCTTGGAATCACTGTCCGGCTCACGCAGATCCAGCGCCAACTGAAGGAGTCTGCCGACTTCATTGAGAACGTTGGTCAGCTCTGACTGGCGTTGCGCCTTTTCGTTTGCGTCCTTCGCTTTCGAAACATCATCATTCAGCTGCTGGATCTGCCCAATCATTCCCTTCGCACGCTCGAAGGCGGCAATAAAATCTCGTGGTTCGCGATCCTTTTCTCCCAGTTCAAGCTTCAGCCGGCGTTCCATAGCCAGAGCAGGCTCGCGATAGGGCCCCGGATATTTTGACACCGCTTTCGAATCATTCAACGCCGCGTTCAGGAGCGTCTGTCGCTGGTCTTCCGCCGTCGCGCGGTCAGTCCCGAGCT
Organism: Planctomycetota bacterium; assembly: GCA_046341255.1. Taxonomy (GTDB): domain Bacteria; phylum Planctomycetota; class Planctomycetia; order Planctomycetales; family Planctomycetaceae; genus SXXK01. The sequence continues at coordinate 2,882 of JBKDRW010000306.1, read as the reverse complement.
TTTCTTCCGCAATCGCCTTCTCCCACTGAATTCCAAGACCAGCTCCTGTCGTTGACAACGTTCGATTCGCCGCGAGCCAATTCGTTGCTTCCTGAATCACCAGCTGAAAATCATTTTTCTGTGGATCATTCAGACAGATCAGGCGATAGTGCTGCGCGATACTTTTCAGTTGCTCAACCGCGGGGCTCTCAGACTTGTGCCCCAGCATTTCATTATAAATTCCAAGAGCCCGGCCGATATCATCCTGCTCCTGAAAACACTTTCCCATCATCAGACGGGCATGCAGACCAATCTGATTCGTCCGTCGACTTGTATGCAGTTCCTCGAAAAGTCTGGCTGCTTCAATCAGCGTGGTCTTTCGTTCTTCAGACCCTTTCTCAAATGTCTGACCTCGCTCGTAGGTGCAGCGAATCAGATTGAACCACGCTCTGAGATAACGAGATTCGGATTCCAGTCGCAGCTGGAACTGCGGATCATCGTTTTCAAGGAACTTGGGGAATGCGTCATACTGACTTTTGAACTGATCTCGAGCCGTCTGGTAAATGCCCTTCGCCTGATCGACCAGAGTCCTTGCAGATTGCTGCAATTCCAGCTTACTGCTGGCATCGTCCGTCTCATCCACCTTCCAGGTCAGCGATCGTGCACGCTCAAAAAGAAGTTCACCCAGCATGGAATTGGCAGTGGCAGCCTGCGGATGCTGAGATTTTTCCTGCAGGAACTTCTTCAAGGCGGCCTCAGCAAGCGAAAAAGCCTGCTCGCGCTCATCCGGGTTCCGCGATGAGGCTCCCCTCTGCTGCTGCGTGATCCCGATCTGCAGATCAATCTGATTGCGAACATCGTCCGGAATGTCGGTCCGCCGACTGACTGCGTCGATGTACTCGATGGCCGTATCGAAGTAACCTCGCTGTCGAAGTCCGTCGATGAATTCGAGGATCGGCTCATCACCGACCGCGATATTCGAGACGACGACCGCGCAGATCACACTGAACGCTGCCATCCACCTCGATCCGAATATCGCCGGGACCCGCCGCAGAGGCCAGAATGCCCTCGAGCGAAAGGGATCAGCGGTTTCTGTCGAGGTCATCATGTCAAACGGGCCGTCCATGAGAATTCCTCAGATTGACTGGCTCGAAAAGTTCGAAGTGCCTGGTTGACCGCAGCCCATCGGCCCTGCCGCTGAGGTTCAGCGAAGCCCCACGAGGAACGCCTGAATACATACACATCTGCGCCATAATCTGTTCAATTTACGTCGCAAAGTGCCAGTTTCAGCCGTTCCGGGGTAAAAAACATCGAACGGAGGTGGCTCAGTCACCACGATCGATGTCTTCTTCAACGAGAACCGCAATGGAGAATCCGTGAAAATATGCAGGTCGTCAGCAAGGAAAGGATACGTTGATCGCCTGACAGTCGCAACGATTCGGGCGATTTCAGGTTCTTCCCTGTGGCAGATTTCGAGCGTTCGTTACAGTTTCAGTGGCTTTGTCGGCATACACTTTCCGCAGAGGTTGATGTTTCTTCGCAACCTGTCTGAGGCTGGTCGGAACGCCCGATCGTCTGAGAGCGGCTCCTGCGAATGTCTTTATCACTGGGCCAGAGACCAACGATGACCGAAAACATCACCATGTCTCAGACGGATCGCGACCTCCCGAAGCACGTAAAAAACGGCTTTATGCGGTATCGCGATTTCCAGCCTCTGACCCAGGGTGGCGAGGCGACCCTGCGCACCTGTGTGGATGAAAATCTCGGGCGAACGGTGGTCATGAAGACACTGCAACCGCAGTTTCAAAACCTCGAGACCTATCAGAAGCGGTTTCTTCGGGAAGCGCGTGTCACGGCTCAAATTCCTCATCCGTCAACCATACCCGTTTATGAACTGAGTCGCGATTCGGAAGGCAATGCCTATTTCACAATGAAGAAACTCAAGGGCCGCGACCTGAGCGACATCCTTGATAAGATCTCTGAAGGTGATGCTGAAACCATCGCCAGATATCCACGCGAGGTGCTGCTCAATGTGCTGATTCACTGCAGCCAGTGCCTGGCGTTTGCCCACAACCAGGGGGTCGTCCATCGAGACATGAAGCCTGGCAACATCATGATTGGTGACTACGGTGAAATCATGGTCCTGGACTGGGGCCTCGCCAAAGTCTGGGACATGGATGACAATGATGATGTCGATCGACTGATCCGCAGCGGCCAGCAAACGATGTCCTCCGGGCGACTGACCGGACGTGGCGATGTGCAGGGGACTCCGTTCTACATGTCGCCCGAGCAGGCGGTTGAAACAGGAGACGTCGACGAACGCACCGACATCTACAACATGGGCATCATTTTGTTCGAAGTACTGACCGGCGAAAGCTACATGTCCGGAAAGAGCTTCAAGGAAATCAAGCGAAAGCTCCAGGAATATCCGGTGCGGAACACCATGCAGGTGGCTCCGCACCGAAAAATCTCCCCCGAACTGAACGCGATCTGCATGAAAGCGCTTCAGCGGGCTCCTGCGGATCGTTATCAGAAGATGGCAGATTTCAGTGACGACCTGCGTCAGGCGCTGCTGGGCAGATCCGTGTCTGTCTATCGAGAACCGTTGCTTCGTCGCCTTTTGAAATGGCGTCGTCAGAACGTGCTCAGTGCCGCTTCTGTCATCTGGATGCTGTTCGGCGCGTGTATCTGTTTTGCAGTGCAGATGCTGTTACGACTGGCCATGTAGACGCCTGCCTCTTCATCCGCTCAGGCCACGTCATTCCGATTCGCCGACTTTGTCAGCCTGCTCTTCCTGAGCTTTTGACAACTCGGGATTTGGTGCGGCATCCACATGAATTTCGCCGCGAATCCACCTTACTCCGGCAGTGATCGATTCCAGGTATCGCGGATCGGCCCATGTG
>JBKDRW010000305.1:0-2138 GCA_046341255.1 Planctomycetota bacterium | reverse complement strand
CGGAGGTGTCGTTCGTTCAACGGGATTCTTCGAAGCTTCTTCGAGTTTATCCATCACTCCCGTCAGTGTTGACACGGAGTTTTCTCCGCCAATAGCCCCCCAGACGACCTGAGAACCGACGCCGATGGTCAATCCAATTTTTTCGCCGAAAACAGCCACTGCTTCAGAAGGCTGGGCGGCAAAAACAAGTCGATGCAGCGTGACACCGTTGTGCTCGCCAGCACCGATCTGCAATTCACCAGCCTTCTGGATTTCCTCAACGTCTTTCAATCGCGTGGCAACATCCACGAGGCCGGCACTGATCGCATCACCATCTTCGATGCGCCCCGCCCAGACAATCGCCAACTTCCCGTCAGAATCGCGGTAGAATTGAGCGAATATGTCCACATGGCCGGCTTCGATCGTTTTCTGCACGGCCGACAAGGCCTGTCCAATCGGACTGTTTTCATCCGGTACGGCACCCAACTTGTTTTCTTCAATCAGCCGAGTCACCTCCAGTTTGATTCCGTCCATCATCTCCGTGTAGGCCGTTCGATCTCGTTCGGCCATTGACGAAGACATGGACAGAGACACTGCGGCCGCTTCATCAAGCAGCGGAATGAAGTAACTTGGTTTTTCCGTCGATTGAAAGATCTCCTTCAGAAACTCAGAACCTTCTCGAGCGTCCACGACGAGATCGAGATTCACGGCATGTTCCGCCTGTTCGACGTTGACACCAAACGTCAGTTTCTGAGTATCGTTGATTAACATCTTCAATGCCGCAAGCCCTCGCTCACCTTCGGTCCGTCGAATCATGTACGCACCTTCGGGCTCGCCGTCTCTCTGCTGCAACTGAGTGGAAATCCCGGTCGTAATCAGAGTCATCAGCAGAGTTCGAGTTGCCGGCGGAATGGAATCCACATCCAGCCGAATCGACATATCAAACTGCTGCGTCTGACTTGCCAGCAACTCAGATGGATCGGGAAGATCTCGATCCAGCGCTTCTTCCGGAGGATCATTACCCAGCGGCAGAAACGCGTAGCCGTCTTTCATCATCATCGGCAAAGTGCGATTCGGGCCGATGATCTCATATCGCCCCTCTTCCTCCTTCTGACGAATCACAACAGGTGCTTTCTCAATGAGCTTTGTGGCAGAATCCACAGAATCCACGGGAACGAAGGCAATGAACTCCGGCATCGGTGGAATTGCAACGGGCAGATATCCCATGACTCCAAAGGGTTTGTCGCGATTGAACCCATCGAGGTTATTGAGCGTTTCTCCAAGAAAGGTTTCCACCGTCTTGAATGTCTCCGGCTTGCCAGCAGCATCGAAGACATAGCGAGTCTCATCGAGAAAACGATTGACACTCGCAAACGTGATCGTGAGGAGCGGCCGCTTTCCTTCCGCCACGAGCGTAATCGGTTTGTCCTGTTTCGATTCGTCTGTCTTTGCTCCGGCATCAGCCTGAGGAGCAGAACCTGCAGTGCCCGCTGAGCAAACGCATGCTGCGAACACGAGAAGAAACGAAAACACATTTCGTCGTAGATCGGCAACACTGTTCGGTAGAAAATCTATTCGCATAAACGGATCCAACTGAATTCGACGTTGAGGGGTTCAGGCACCACCACGATGACCAGAAATCGTCAATTAACACGCTTGTCTGGACGCAACAGGACTTTAGACGTTCCGGACGCTCGCTGACGGGAAATTCGTTCACGCCTCGAAAATCTCCGGCCAAAAGTAAAAACCTCCGGCGATCCCAAAGGATTCGACCCGCCTTTGCCCGTCGGCGATTTTCTTCAGAAATCCTCATTTGCCGAAGCCAGACACTCAATTGACTCAAAGATCGTCTGACGGGCCAAGTCAGCACCAAATCCATAAACCCATTATAGAAAGCAACTTATGGCATACACAGAGGCTTAAATTTCTGACGGAACCGATGCCCCGGGGAATTCGACGGCCGATCAGCCGGCTGCACCAAACGGAAATCCGACGCCCAACAGATCTATACATGCGCCCACACTTGAATTCCTCAGAACGAAAAATGAACAGGCGGAACCTGCGCGACTCATGAGGCTGATTCTCGTTTCGGCAGGAGCTCATTGCCGCGTGTTTCAATCCTTCTGAAATTGCAATGTCGAACCCGTCAAGCCCTGTTG
>JBKDRW010000304.1:0-2345 GCA_046341255.1 Planctomycetota bacterium | reverse complement strand
TCTGATAACTGAGGAGAGATTTCCTGATTATCGATCGCAAATCGTTCAACCAGAGCTCCATGGAGAGGAAGTTCAAGAGACGCTTCAGGTTGAGATGAAGGCACTGCCACGTGCATCTCAAGAAAAATCTCGATGGTGGTGGCATTCTCAGCACGAATGACAGTGTGCGTTTTTGTCAGAAGCGCCAGTGGATACGGATCAGAATGATTACTCTGCAGAGATCGATAGCGATCAATCACGTCTTTTCGAATGTAGACAATGTCGGACATTGAGACATCCGGAATAAGAACGTCGATGTCTGTGGCAACAGGGGGCGTCACTTTCTCGCGAACAGAGTCAGCTGGACTATCGCCTGCTCGTTCCGATATGTCTTGTCCGACAGATTCGGAGCTCTGGACTGATGAACCACTCTCTGGCAGCTGAAATGCAGATGCATGGGGAGTAATGCATATCCAGCAGACAAGGATCAAAAGAATCTGATTCAGCAATCTCAGCGTGGGCATCCTGAACTGTTTCAGGAATGGGCGAAGTGTGCTCCATCGCGACAGGAAAACGAGGAACAAACCACCGGAAAGTCCCCAGAAGGACCCACGTAACACGGCTGTCTGGAACTGCGTTTCTGTGAAGAAGCTGATGCCGAACAGGACGATGGTTCCCAGAGCAAAGCTCAGTCGGTAGCGGTTCAGGATCGATCGAAAGACGACCGATGCTCCAATGAAGACAAGGAACGTTCCGGAGAAAATGGCCAGTCGACGTCGAATCCGGGTGATCTCAATTTCGATGGGTTTTTCTGATGCCGCCGCATCGATGAGCGTCTTCGATGACCAGTTGCGACTGGCAGCCAGTTGCCATCGAGTAACGAAGCTGCGAACTTCCGAGGGCGTCTGGCTGACCTGGTCTTCTGTGTTGCCGCTTCCTGACAACTGCACATCGGATAGCGCACCAGGCACTCGAGAGAGGATCGCGAGAACGTCGGTTCTCTCCGACGATGCAAAGTGACACATCGGCGACTGGATCTCCAGAAGAGGATCGATCAACAGGTGATGTGTACTTTGCGGCTCGGCGAGTTCGTTGTGAAACAGACGCGGTAATTGACGAGTACCGGTCAGGCTGACGGTTCGAGTTTCCGGAACCGTCCAGCAAAGCAGAATCTGTGCCTCAGAAGATTCTGCCGGAAGGGGTACAAAGAGTCCATCCTTGTTTTCTGTCAGCTGCACGTGATGACCATCAACAAGGACCAGCGGTCGAAGACTTGCCGGAATGGAAAGCTGCAGATGGCTGCGTCCGCTGAGTCGGCTCACGCTGGCAACAGCGAGGATTTCATGATTCAGTGCGCCGGATCGTTCCTCGATCAGATGCAGCATCTGAACGTCGATGGTTTGTCCCTGCTGAATTCGTGGAGTTCGGGCAACCTGCAGACGTATGGCAGTTCTGTTCGTCGGCAAAATCCATGAGGTCGTATTTACATCCTGAGCCTGATTTCGAGGACTGTTCAGAAGCTGACTTGTCGACAGGATTCCGGAGTCTGTTTCAATCAGCTGAATGACACCCTGGCATGGTGTTTCGAGATCCGGGAAGACCACCGCTGATGTGAACTCCTTCAGGTCCGGAGGTGCCGGGCGACGAGATTCGCATCGTACAACCATGGCCCTGCTGGACCGTATCGTACCGGGGGGCATGACCCATCGATGCCATGTGGCTCCATCAGATTGTTCGGGGTCTCGACGAGCCGCAACCTGCTCTCCATCAACTGTCCATCGAAAATCGCCTGCGACCTCCGACGAAATCAGGAAGGAGTCTGTCAGGTCTGAGCGTTCCGGTGGCAATTCAATCTGCGTGGATTCGAGGAGCAGACCTGAATTGATCTCAGCCGTATATGTCAATTGTGGAGATGGTCGGATCTCCGGAACTCCGGAAGGTGTAGTGACATTTCCGGTTCCGGTCGTCGTGACGTCGTAGGCCCTCATTTCGGGGACAAGTCGGTTTTGGGGGAGCCACGAAAATCGTTGTTTCAGTTCGTCAATTGCAATAGCTGTTCGGCCATCGCTCCATCGTCGCTGAAGGTCGCCGCTGAGCGGAAACTGAGCCGGAAAAACGACGATCCCTGCACTGCGATCCACTTGAGTGCTCTTTTGAATCGGCGGCTGCAGTGTTCGGAAATCTGCCGAGTCTGTCTGCTGAAACTGAAGTTCAAACTGCCTGCTGGTGCCGGACTCCAGCGATTCGGGAAGATGGATTGTCAATTCAGGCGAGGTTTGTTCCTGTGAAGGTTTTCGAAACTCAAAGAACAACGCTTTATTATCAGACATCTGTTTCGCGGAAATCACCTGCCATCCGTCTGCAAT
>JBKDRW010000303.1:0-6187 GCA_046341255.1 Planctomycetota bacterium | reverse complement strand
GCCGAATGCCGTCGATGCGTTCGATCTCAGCAACCGCCTGAGTCCTGAGCCGCGATACCGTTTCCGCCGCCGTGACAGTTGGCATCGGCGTGCAGAGAGCAATGCTGTCCCCTGCAGAGGACTGTTCGGTGCCTGAGTTCGCCGCACCATCGTGATCGGCATGATCGAGCGATGCATCGTCCGAATCATCATCGACGCTGGTGGCCGTGACATTCGCATTCGTCGATCCATCGGCTCCGAGATCGACAAAGCTGATCTCGCCGAGTGTTGAGCGACGGACCACATTGAGCGGTCCCGGGTACTGCCTTCCGTTCACGGTCACTTGTTGCGACTCCTTGACAAATTCAAACTCTTCCACACTGGCCCCGACAGATGCCTGCCAGGGGAATCCGTTGCGGGAACTGGTGACGACTTCGCGAGCGGCCGGCGTGTCACGTGAGACGAGACCACTGGCGACAAGCTGTCCCTGTTCCACACGAATGCTGTCGGTGTGACCAACGCCGGACAGAGGGTCATGGCCAAAGCGAATCGGGCGGGATTGAGACGGAATTGACAGGCCAGCGAGATCGAGAATCACAGGATGTCGCCAGCCCCCGACACGCATCGGTGTTCCGGTATACGCCAGCATGCGAAACCGGGGCAGCATGGTTTGGCCATCGCTTCCGGCTGCCGCCTCAAGTTCAATCGTGGCATCCGCCCTGAGTTGCATCGACCGCTGTTCACTCGGGGACGACAGGTTCTTCATCAGGTGCGACATCGATTTCCTCCGTGGAAGATTGGGGCGAGAGTTGAGCGGGAGAAAGACCCAGTTGCTGCATCATCACGAGCTCTTTGGAACGCTGTCGCAGTTGTGTTTCCCAGTCCTGACCGCGACGGGCGTATTCGTCGGCGAGTGTGGTCGTGTGATTCGCCAGACGCGTTGCCTGAGCGTTGGCTTCCTTGGCGGGATCAACATGTTCATGTCCATCCCAGAACCATTGGTGTGGCCAGCGGACGAACGGTCCCAGCCCAGGCGGAAGGAAATCGGGAATCAAAGCCGCTTCGTCGAACCACGCAGCAAGAATTCGGTCGAGCAAAGAGATTTCAATGCGTGATTGATCGATGCGCAGCGACTTGAAGTAGGTCTGATGGTCGAGTCGGCCGGACGCATAGTTGTAAGAAGAGCTGTTGCCAGCCGCGACGTTGAAGGGCATGTTCAGGCAGCGAGCAATTTCATTCAGGATCTCGCGCTTAAACTCCGCGTACGTCCCTGTGGGCTGCTCGGCGTGCAATTGAGACATCTTCCAGCCGCCGGGCATGGTCAACAGTGTGTTGCGGTCCAGTTCGATCGGATCGAGTGGTTCGACCGCGTCTGATTCGCCGTTGGGAGGCGAATCGGTGTAGATAATTCCGGAGTAGTATGCAGCAGCCTTGGCCGCGTCGAGCGTCGCCAGCGAGTAATCTCGCAACATGGCGAACAGTGGCAATGCCGGAGTAATCTCAGGAATGCCACGTCGTTGTCCCGGACGATCTGTGCGGAAGAGGTGCAGCATACTGTCAGCAGGAATTCGGCTCGCGTTATGGTTCAGACCATTACCATCGCCGGGATGTTGATTGAGAACCTGATACTCAACAGGATTGCCGTTACTGTCAAAAACAATGCCATCCGTGGCACGCGCGTCACTCCATTGAAGATCGGGAGTGGTGACCTGATCGGCTTCGATCAGCCGCAGGTCCAGCTGAATCGCCGTTGGCAGTTGGGAGTTGCTAATGAGAATGGCGAAGGCTTCGCCATCCTGAATCTGAGCCATGCGAAGAGTCCGCAGCTTCTCCGCGAGGCAAACGGACTTGGCCCACTGATGAAACGCCTGCTCAATCCGACGATTGGCTTCCGGATCGGCGGTCAGCATTTGCAGTCGCGGACCGGTGCCGATCACATCGTTCGCCAGTGTCAGGACAATGCCCCGGGCGTAACTGTTGTTGGCGACTTCGTAGCGGGCACGATTGCGGAGGATGCGTCGGACCTCCGGGCTGTTGGCCGCGTTGGCCGACAGTCCGTCCGCGTGCGCCCAGTGCCGTCGGTTGTGATCCGACGTCATGGCCGAGTCGTACTTCGCTCGGACGAAGCGTGCAGACCGAAGCCCGGCACGGCCCGAGAAAGGCGACAACAGAGTTTTGCGCAGCCACGACAGCATGATCAGCCGGCTCCGGGAGGGACAATCCTGGTGATGCGGAGTCCCAGCCTTTTGGAACGAGTCGCCTGTTTCGAAGCCAGATAGCGGTCGGCTTCGATCTGTTCGGACAGCGAATGCTGTTCGACGCTGCCTGAGTCACCAGAAGCCTTGGCTGGCTGCTGAGCGTTCTCACGGATCGACTGTTCGAGTTCTTCGGGCATAGGGTCCTCTCACAATGGCAACAGGTGGTTGCCTATCTGGAGAGCTACCCGGTTGACGTGCAGACTGACGGATCGGGGTTGCCGAAAAATGGCGTCGAATTCACTGGGACTTTCGCAGTATCCGGGGGCAGAACAGTGGAAAATGCTTGCCAAAACAAGCCCGAGTGTTACATTTTGTCGGCAGTTACAAACATTTGCCGACATTTGGTAACATGCGATGCCGACCAGGAGAGATCAGATTCTGAAGATGTTTCACAGCACCCCTGTGCTGCGAGCACGCGACTTTGACCGCGCTGGGATTGCCAGAGAACATCTGAGCCGTTTGGTTGCAGATGGTGTTCTCGTTCGACCGGGACGTGGTCTTTATGTGCTGTCGGACGATGCGCCGACGGAGCACCGATCGCTGGTAGAAGCCACTCGGCTTGTCCCGTCGGGGGTCATTTGTCTGCTGTCCGCGCTGCAGTTCCATGGACTCACGACACAAGCTCCATTTGAGGTCTGGCTGGCGATCGATCATAAGGCACGAATGCCAAAATCCGAATCCCCTTCACTGCGGATCGTGCGATTCACCGGCCTCGCACTGAGCTACGGAATCGAAGAACACATCCTTGAAGGTGCTCGTGTTCGTGTTTACTCCGTCGCGAAAACCGTTGCCGACTGCTTCAAGTTTCGCAACAAGGTTGGTCTTGATGTGGCCATTGAAGCGCTGCGTGATTGCCTGCGACAGAAGAAGGCGAACCGCGACGAACTCTGGGATGCCGCGAAGGTCTGCCGAATGACCAATGTCATGCAGCCATACCTCGAGGCCACGGTATGACGAGCAAACCTCCCCGCAACATCGCAGCTTCCGTTCGGCAAAAGCTGACGAATCTGTCCCGAGAACGAAACGAAGACTTTCAGTTCGTACTGACACGGTATGGTCTTGAACGCCTGCTGTACCGACTCTCGATGTCAAAATACGCGGCACAGTTCATTCTCAAGGGAGCAGCGTTGTTCCAATTGTGGACCGGACAACCTCATCGCTCGACACGAGACCTTGATCTCCTCGGCTACGGGTCACCATCGCCAGAGCGACTGCAGAAGATCTTCAGTGAGGTTTGCTCTCTGGCGGTTGACGATGATGGCCTGGTGTTCTCGCCGGAGACCATCAAGGCCGAACAAATCAAGGAAGATGCTGAGTATCAGGGGATTCGTCTGCGAATTGAATGTCGCCTGGAGAATGCCAGACTGGCGCTCCAAATCGACATTGGGTTTGGTGATGCAATCACTCCGGAGCCACTGTCAACCACATATCCCACACTGCTGGAGTTTCCAGCTCCTCTGCTCAGAGCGTACCCACGAGAAACCGTGGTGGCCGAAAAATTCCAGGCGATGGTGGCGCTCGGAATTGCCAACAGTCGCATGAAGGACTTTTACGATGTCTGGACGTTGGCACGGCAATTTGAATTCGATGGGGCTCTCCTGAGTTCAGCAATCCGAGCCACATTCGAGCGTCGTCAGACACCCATTCCGACTGCACCTCCGCTTGCGCTGACAGCAGACTTTGCCAGTGATCAGTCGAAGGCGACCCAGTGGAAAGCATTCCTGAAGAAAGGGAAGCTCGTTGAATCGCCGCCACCATTCACTGATGTCGTGCGGTTGCTGCAAGACTTCCTGATGCCACCCACGATTGCGATCCCGGAACCTCCTCCGTGGCCATATTCATGGACAAAACGGGAATGGCGACTACTGTCGGAGTCATGACCTCATCATCGTCTCTTCTCCTTCAACTCAGACAACCGAACTCGACGATTTGGGCGGTCTGCGGTTCCGTCCGTTCCAAACAGCACGCATCCCTGAATCGAAGCAGCGACGGCGCACCCGACGACACCGTCGAACCAGTGATTGTCCGCCTGCTCCGGACGAATCTTCCATTCGTCGACCGTGCGCCCTCGGCCTTCCGTGCGGATGCGATACTCGGCCGTCAGATGCTCCGCAAAGAGGCGATGAGATTCCGGCAACTCTTCGAACAATGACAGGCACCCCGGATCGCCCTGTGCCACGACGAGTCGGGCCTGCACAAAGGATTTCCAAAAATTCGTATCGAAGAGGACATGGCGGATCGTGCGTTTTCCAAGGTTATTGGTGACTCGCCAGTTCAGGCCGACTCGTTCTCCGGGTTTGCGTTTGTACTCCGAGAACGGGCGGCTGGCCGCTCCGACGAAACGTCCGTGCGATGGCAGGACGACGCTCGCATGCGGCGACTGCCGGCAGAACTGATAGACCACATCCGTCGATGATCCCCAGTTGGCGTCGATCAGACAGCGATCAATCCGTAGTTCCGTCCCGTCTTCACGTCGCCAGCGACGGTTCAGGAGGTCTCCGGTCAGCGTCTCGAGTCCCGCATAGATGGATCCTTCCAGCCCGGTGCCTTTTGCGGCTGTGGCCAGCGTCCGGGTGGCGTCTCGCAGAGTGAAGTACGCTCGTCGCTGATCCGGATACGATCCGTAGTCGATCACGTACCCAGTGAAGTCATCTTCCCAGGCACAGACGACCCAGTACAACAGCTTCTGCTGGACGTCCACGAACATGGTCACGTGGCTGCATCCAAGCGGGATCGTTCCTCGAGGCTGTCCGTTGGTCTTTGCGCAGATCTGATCCGCCATCAGCAGATCATCTTCCGCAGCGACTTCCGGCAAAGGCTCGTTCTGGTACTCGGCAAAGAACGCTGCTTCATTCTGAAGCCGCAGGTTCATAGCGTGCTGGATGGCGGAGGCTTCGTCCTGGTTGTAACGCTCCGGCCAGGCGACGTGGGCTCCCTCGTCCATCTGGGCTCGATGCTTCTCATAGAACGCCGTCGCCTCAGTCAGTCCCTTTTCCTGCCGCAGGCTCTCTGCCCGGATCTGAGCATATTGCTGCCACAACTTTTCGTTAGTCGGAAACGCATACACCATCTTTGTCCGCTGACCCTGCCACTGTGGATGCTTGTCTCTGTTCAGAATTCGATCGGCCATGTCTTCCGGGCGAATCACGGTACAAGGCATGATACCGGAGATCTTCCGTCCGGGCCCCGCCAGTCCCAGCACGGCACCTGCCAGAATGCTCTCTCGCGCAGCACACTGCGATGGTGATCTCGCTGATTCATCTGTCTGCGGGTCATCGAGCACGACCAACGATGGCCGCACGGTCTGACCGTCCGGTCGTTTGAACTTCATACCGCGGATACGACCGGTGATGCCGGCCACACGGATGATGGCTCCGGAGGCTTTGGATCCCACAATCGTCGGCAGCACGATCTCGCGGGCCGTCCATGAGATATGTGTGCGTTCGCCCTGATGCAACTGCCCGGCACAGCGATTGGCAATGCCATCCAGACACTGGATCGGATACACGGCTTCTGGAAAATCCTCCAGCAAGAGGTCATTGCCGTCGAGTTCCATCTTGATCGATTCCAGCATTTCCTCCGCATGAGCTTCGCTGGCTCCGATGAGCGCCACGAACTGCCGGTGACCAAACAGGATGGCCCAGAGACAAGCGCATTCGGCAATTGTGGTCTTGCCCGATCCACGCGGCATTGCCAGGGCAAACAGACCTCCGTAAAGTACAGCTTCTTCAATCTTCGCGATGACCCGCCGATGGTCGTCCGACCATGCCAGATGGAAGGTCTGCGGAAAGTAGGCCTCGCAGAAGAATTGAAAACTGTCGGCCGCTTTCTGCCGGCGGACCGAATCAACGACCGCCGGCAACTCACCGATATCCCGACCGGCCTTTGCAATCGCTGCATTCCGAGCCCGAGCCCGTTCCTTCAGCAGCTCATAGCTGTCGGACTCGTTC
>JBKDRW010000302.1:0-11349 GCA_046341255.1 Planctomycetota bacterium | reverse complement strand
GCTTCGTGAGTACTTCCCTGAACTCGAATCGTGGCGAATCAACTTTCTGGCGACAGACATTTCGCGTGAGATGCTGACGCGATGTCGTGAAGGACGATATTCGCAATTCGAGGTCAACCGTGGATTACCGACTCCACTGCTGCTGAAATGGTTTCATCAGCAGGGCGCATACTGGCTGCTCGATGAGCGGATTCGAAACATGGTTTCGTTTTCGCAGATCAACCTGCCTCTGGCGTGGCCATCGATGCCGATGTGGGATCTCGTATTCATGCGAAACGTCATGATCTATTTTGAAACGGAAGCAAAAAAATCCATTCTGACGCGGGTCGCTCGCAGCCTCGCCCGGGATGGTTATCTGATTTTGGGTGGCGCAGAGACAACCTTCAGTCTCTACGACGGCCTCGTCCGTGTCGAAAACCTGAAATCCGGCTACTATCACCTGCGCACGTGATCTCATGCAGAAGGGTTTGCAATGAGATGGCCGTTGTATCAGGCAATGCACGTCGGCTTAACAATCACAAGGACGATCCGGGATGAACGCCATTCCATTTTCGATGACATCACCCCCCGAAGTTCGCGATGCATTTTCCATCTCTGCGATCAATGCCCTGCGGGAGATGATGCAGCTCGATTCGTACGCTCATCACGACATGACCGAACACACCGTGAAAACTGACGCTGATCTGATCGTGGCCGCAATTCAGCTGGCTCGCACAAAACCCGGCGAGCTGCGTCTTGTCCTGAGTGATGAGCTGGCTTTGCAGTTCGCGGCGAAATATCTCGGGGATGACGTCGAGCTTTCCGCCGAGATGGCTGATGATCTGGCCGGAGAACTGGCCAATGTCATCGCTGGCCAGGCCAAGACGATGCTCAAGGGAAGTGACTATCATTTTCTGATGACGTCTCCGGTCGTCACTCGCGTCTCTGGATATCCAGGTACCATCCCGCTTTCGATCATCGAATGTGAGTATGGGACGTTTTTCATGGAGCTGCAGCTGGAGCGCTGCCCGGGAAGCTGACGAGTCGACACGGCACCGCAGATCCTGCCACGTCGGCGGAACGGCAGCATTCCGGTACGGGAACGACCCTCCTCGAACGGCCGAAGCATTGTATCGCCGTCATCCTGACGTCATGCCGCTGTGAGGATCTCATGGCAGAAACAGGAGTGCTGATCTCATCGGCATTGATTCGAGGCAGATCGCCACCGGAATCATAACAGGGCTTCGCCAGACTCGATTCCGCGAACGTCGCACGAAGTCATGGCGGCAATCTCATTCTGAACCGACGCAGCACGCAGCTTTCCGCTCTCGATTTCAAGGACAGAATCAGCGAGTGAAGCCACCAGTTCTCGATTGTGGCTGACCACGACGGTGGGTATTCGGAACTGATCGATGGCGGCCCTGAGGAAGGACAGAATCTGCCGCTGAAGTTCTGGCTCGACCGAAGTCAGAGGCTCGTCGAGCAACAGGATTTCCGGCTGAGACGCCATCGTTCGTGCCAGCGCCACGCGCTGCTTCTGACCGCCACTGAGTGAATCGGGGTGACGATGCAACAAGTCGCCGAGCTGCAGCTCTTCAATCAGTTGCCGGACCTCAGGAGTCCCGGCATTCCGCCGGCGCAGTCCGTATTCAATATTGCCTCGGACGGTCATATGAGGAAACAGACAACTGTCCTGAAACAACATCCCGACTCTTCGCTGATAAATGGGAACGCATTCGTTCGTCGTGGAATTCAGCAGAGTTCGACCATTCAGTCGGATGTTCCCTTCCGTCGGCAGTATCAGTCCGGAAATCATCGAAAGTACGGTTGTCTTGCCGCTTCCCGAGGGGCCGACGATTGCCGTCACACCATTTGAGGCAGAGAACTGCAGGTCGAGCAGAAACCCGGTTGTGTATCTGTGGCGACAGCAAAACTCGAGGGCAGTCAACACGGCCGTTCCCCTTCAGTTTTCCGGCTTCTGTCGATTGATCCATTCACCGCCGGCGAGTGTCACCGCAGCAATCGCGATCGAACACCACACCAGCCGTAAAGCCTGCTGCATTCCGTTGGGCATTTCCAGCAGATTGTAGATGAACAAGGGAATTGTCTGCGTCTGGCCGGGGATGTTGCCGGCAATCATGATGGTCGCCCCGAACTCCCCAAGACTGCGAGCAAAGCCGAGCAGGCAGCCGGCGATGATGCCGCGTCTGGCCAGCGGAAGCGAGATCGTCAGGAACGCATCCAGTGGCCGGGCTCCGAGGGTCTTCGCAGCATTCTCAAGACGCGGGTCAATCGCTTCGAATGAAACCCGAATGGCGCGAACCATCAAAGGAAAGGCCACAATCGCTGATGCGATCGCCGCTCCCTTCCAGTCGAAAACAATCTGAATCCCAAAGGCTGATTCAAGCCATCCGCCGACGATCCCGCGGCGACCAAAGACCGCCAGCAGCACGTAACCAGTTACCACCGGCGGCAGAACCAGGGGAAGATTGGCCAGCGTTTCAAGGACAAGCTTGCCATAGAACCTGTGTCGTGCAAAAAGCCACGCACATCCGATGGCCCCAGGAAGACACAACAGCACGCTGAACACGGCAACCTGAACGCTGATTCGGATCGCCTGCCATTCATCTGTCGTCATGGTTGATTGACACTGGAGACGCCGTGGTTTGACAGTCTGCCGAAGCTGAACGATTCAAATTGAGACAAGGCAGTCTCCGCCTGCAGCAATTCAAACACGGAACGAGCGACTTCTGAGGGCTCACTTCCGGAAGTCTGACGAAGCAGAATCAGTCTGTAAACGATCGGATCGTGTGTCAACGGATCCAGTTCGGAAATGACCACCACGTCGCGGGAGAGTTTTGCATCCGTCGCATACACAATTCCAGCCTCGGCTTCGCCACGCTCCACAAATGCCAGAGTGGCTCGCACGTCGTGCCCCCGGACGATGCGTTGAGATGCCTCAAGCGACTGCAGCAGTCCCGACTTTGAAAGTGCCTGACCCGCATAGATTCCGGCCGGCTCATGTTCACCCGCCATTGCAAAGAATCGCAAATGGTTCGAGGTCACGTCATTCAGCGATTGAATTCGCGCGGGATTTCCCTTTGGAGCGATCAGCACCAGCGCATTACTCAGAACGTCCACTCCCTCTGCCGCAAGTCCATCTTTTTCAACGTCGTCCGCCCAGATGCGGCTGGCGGAAAAAAACAAATCCGCCTCGGCACCCGCAAGGATCTGCTGAGCCAGCGAATTGGACGGCCCCGTACTGATTACGATATCCGTCTCCTGGAATTGCTGTTCAATTGTCATCGCCACCTGCTCGAGTGATTCAGACAGACTTGCGGCGGCCAGAATCCTGACCGTTTTTCTCCGCCCAACGTCGTTTTCCGTCTCGCTCGCGCTTTCCGAGCAGCCCGCCCCCGACACCAGAATCAGCAGGAAAAGATGAAAAGAACGCATTCCAGGGGTGCTCAGTCGATGCAGCAGGAAAGACCACAACTTCGCTTCGATGAACGGATGCTACCGTACTTTCGGGTATCGCAAAAGCTGCATCATCTGATCGGAAAATGCGGGCGGCGACGGGCGGCGGATTCCTGTTGTTGCACGGAGTCGCGGCGGCCCGCGGTGGTAGTGGATAATCGGCTGCGGTTGCACTATGTTCTGCAGTGATGATCGCAGAGCGTTCACGGCCGGGAGAGAGTTTTCAGCAGACTCTTCAGCCCGATGTTGTCAAATCCGTCGTTTCGTCCGCATTGAAATCCCCATGCCAAGCTTTCAAAAACTTCTCGTTGCCAATCGTTCGGAAATCGCCATTCGAGTCTTTCGCAGCGCAACGGAACTGGGGATTCGAACCGTTGCGATCTACTCGCATGAAGATCGTTATGCGTTGCATCGATTCAAAGCAGATGAAGCGTATCGAATCGGCAGGACAGGCGAGCCCATTCGATCTTATCTCGACATCCCCGGTATCATCGCACTCGCGAAAGAGATCGGAGTGGACGCCATTCATCCGGGTTACGGATTTCTGTCCGAGCGTCCGGAGTTTGCCAAAGCCTGCGCGGAAGCGGGCATCAAGTTTGTGGGCCCGTCGGTCCATTGCCTTGAAGCTCTGGGTGACAAGACCGCCGCGCGAAACATTGCGATCAGTGCCAACGTTCCGGTGCTCGGTGGAACAAAAGACTCCATCGAGTCACTCGACGAAGCGAGGGCCAAGGCGCATGAGATCGGCTTTCCCGTGATGATCAAGGCGGCGAAGGGTGGCGGTGGCCGCGGGATGAGAGCTGTGAAGACATCCGCGGAGTTTGATCAGGCCTTCGAGTCTGCTCGGAACGAAGCACAGACAGCGTTCGGATGTCCGGATGTGTTTATTGAGAAGTTTATTGCTCGAGCCAAGCACATTGAAGTGCAGTTGCTCGGTGACGAACATGGCAACCTCGTTCATCTGTTTGAACGGGATTGCTCTGTACAACGCCGACACCAGAAGGTCATTGAGCTCGCTCCTGCTCCGAACCTGTCTCAGAAACTCCGCGATGGCATTCTGGACGCAGCCGTCAAGATCGGAAGAGCGGTCAACTACTCCTGCGCCGGTACGGTGGAATTTCTGGTCGATGTGGATGCGGACAGGTTCTATTTCATTGAAGTCAATCCGCGAATTCAGGTCGAGCACACGGTGACCGAGGAAATTACGAATATCGATATCGTGAAGTGCCAGATCCTCGTGGCCGGCGGAATGAAGCTGAACGACGACGAAATCGGACTGGGCGATCAGAATTCGATCAGAACCAACGGTTTTGCTGTTCAGTGTCGAGTCACCACTGAAGACCCCGCCAACAATTTCATGCCGGATTATGGTCGTGTCACTCACTATCGCTCGTCCGGCGGCATGGGCATTCGACTCGACGCCGGCAGCGCGTTTTCCGGGGCGGTTGTGAATCCGTTTTATGATTCGCTGCTCACCAAGGTGACAACTCGCGGACGACGCTTCATTGACGCCATTCATCGGATGGATCGGACCCTGAAAGAGTTTCGAATCCGCGGTGTGAAGACCAACATACCGTTCCTCAGCAAAGTCATGTCGCACCCGACGTTTATCAAAGGCGACTGTACAACTCGGTTCATCGACGAAAGCAGCGAGTTGTTCCAGTTTGATGCAAGAAAGGATCGGGCGACAAAACTACTGTCATACCTTGCGGAAACGGTTGTCAACGGGAATCCGCTGGTGAAGGGGCGACCAAAGTCACTGCGACGTGAACCAGCCCCGACACCGTCGGTACCTCGAGGCGTCGAACCGCCGAAGGGGACTCGTGACAAACTGAAGGAACTCGGCGCGACCGGTTTTGCAAAGTGGGTCACAGAGCAGAAGCGACTGCTGATCACCGACACCACGTTTCGGGACGCACATCAGTCTCTGCTGGCGACTCGAATGAGAACCTTTGATCTGCTGGCCATCTCGGATGCCTACGCTCATTACTGTTCCGACATGTTCAGCCTTGAGATGTGGGGCGGAGCCACGTTCGACACAACGATGCGATTCCTGAAGGAATGTCCGTGGCAACGACTCGTGCAGATGCGTGAAAAGGTTCCCAACATTCTGTTTCAGATGCTGCTGCGATCGTCCAATGCTGTTGGTTACACGAACTATCCGGACAATATTGTCAAGGTATTTGTCAGAGAGGCGGCTGATGCGGGCATCGACGTATTCCGAGTCTTCGACTGCCTGAACTGGCTGCCGAACATGGGCGTTGCGATGGATGCGATCGTCGACAGCGGCGCGATCTGTGAAGCAGCCATCTGCTACACGGGCGACATCACCAATCCAAAGCGAGACAAATACAGTCTGAAGTATTACGTGGACCTGGCGAAGCAACTGGAAAAGATGGGCGCGCATATCCTCGCCATCAAGGATATGGCGGGGCTCTGCAAGCCATCAGCCGCGTCTCTGCTGATCAGGACGCTGAAACAGGAAATCAGCATTCCGATTCATTTTCACACGCACGACACGGCGGGCATTCAGGCTGCTTCGATTCTCGAAGGCAGCAAAGTCGGACTGGACATTGCCGACGCTGCCATGGCCCCGATGTCCGGCGGAACATCTCAGGTCAACCTGAACACCCTCGTGGAAAGCCTGCGATTCAACGAGCGAGACACAGATCTGAATTCCGATCGCCTCGACCAGATCGCTGAATACTGGCGAGCGACACGCGACTTCTACACGCCGTTTGAAAGTGTGGCACTGGCCGCGACGGCCGACTTGTATCGGCATGAAATGCCCGGTGGGCAGTATACCAACCTTTTTGAACAGGCCCGCGCGCTGGGCCTTGCCGATCGATGGCCGGAAGCCTGTCGTCTGTATGCGGAAGTGAATCAGTTGTTCGGCGACATCGTCAAGGTGACGCCCACAAGCAAGTCCGTTGGCGACATGGCACTGTTCATGCTGGCAAACAACCTCACGTGTGAAGATGTGCTCAATCCGGATCGCGATATTGCATTTCCGGCCAGCGTAATCGATCTGATCAGCGGTGGAATGGGTCAGCCTCCGGGTGGTTTTCCGGAAGCAGTTAAAAAGCGAGTTCTGCTAGGGAAGAAGGAATTCGTGGGACGCCCCGGCGAAACACTGCCACCTGCAGATATGGCTGCTGCGAACAAAAAGGTAGCGGAATTCCTTGAACGGGAACCAACGGGTCAGGAGGTCATTTCGTGGCTGTTGTACGAACGCGTCTACGAGGAATTTGCTCGGCATCAGCTGAAATATTCTGACGTCAGTATCTTCCCGACGCCGACGTTCTTCTGTGGGCTGGACCGTGGCGAGGAAATCATGATCGACATCGAGCCCGGAAAAACGCTGATCATCAAACTGCTCACAGTCAGCGACGCTCACGCGGATGGAACGAGAACAGTATTCTTCGAACTCAATGGGCAGCCTCGTGAAATCACAGTCACCGATCATTCCATCGAATCTTCGGCTTCGACTCGCGTTAAAGCGGATCCCGCGATCGCTGGCCAGATCGGTTCGACGATGCCCGGCATGGTTGTCAACGTGGCCGTGAAAGCGGGAGATCGGATCAAGAAAGGTCAGAAACTACTGACGCTGGAAGCGATGAAGATGGAAACCATGATCAATGCGGAGCTCGATGGAAAAATCCGCGACGTTCTTGTGCAGAAAGGGACTCGAGTCGAAGCCGGTGATCTGCTGGTCATTATTGAGGCGGAGTGATCCACACGAGATCTTATGGAATCTCAGACCCGGCAGTGTGAACATATCTGCTGATTGCAGCCGGGATTTTCGGATTCGTGCATGCCGGAGTTTGTCACAGATCCTGCCTTGTGAAACCTCAGCGGCCGCGCAGAAGCCGGAATCTGCTCCCTGATTGCGGCTGCGGGCTGCGGATGACGACCTTTCGGTTCAACAAGGAATTTATTTCGAACGGCAAGTGAGCTCATGAGGACATCGCCGCAGAATCGGAGCTTGACTCGACGAGTTCTTGCGGTGATCCTCACTTTCAGTTGTTTCACCGGCATGGTTCTGTTCGCACCATCGATCGGCGGTCAATATCAGCTTTGGCGAATCGAACGCTTGATGAGCATGTGCAGTCAGCAGGAGGCCGCGAAACTTGCGTCGAGGCTGGCAGACATCAGTGTCAGTGAGAGTGATCGCAACCCGCGAGTGTTGTACCTGCTGGGCCGGCTGAATCGTCGGATCGGCAACCTGGACCAGGCTCTTGAACAACTGACCCTGGCGGAAAAACTGGGTTTTGAGCCGGCTGCGATTCGGCATCAGAGGCAACTGGCACTGTTCCAGCGCGGGCACCTTGATCAGTCTTCGGAATTGAATCGATTGCTGCGAGCCGATCTTCCGGATGATCAGGCCTATGAAGTGTATGAGTCACTGGCCAAGGGGTATTTGTTCTCGTATCGTTTTCAGGATGCCATGCAGCTCCTCGACTTCTGGATTCAGTGGAGCACGGACGCGACGGATCCACGAATCTGGCGGGCGGGAATCTGGGAACAGACCGACAGCTGGGCCCGAGCTGTCGAAGAATACCGCGACATTCTGAGGATTGATACGGAGCATCTGGAGGCACGTCTTGGGCTTGCTCGGCTGCTGATGACACGATTCAACAAGCCGGACGAAGCCGCGCGGGAGCTTCAGCGTGGGCTCGAAGTGTCACCGAACGATGCCGCATGCCTTATCGGGATGGCCGCCTGCCAGCGACAAATGGCCAGCGGCGATGAAGCTGAGCGATTGCTTCGCAGGGTCCTTGCGTCTGGAGCAGACAGCAGTCTTCAGATCAGCGCGAAGCGGGAATTGGGTCAGGTCCTGCTTGATCAGCAGAAGACAGAGGAAGCGACAGCGCTGCTTCGAGAAGTCATCCGAATCACCCCCCAGGACAGTACGGCTCATTATGCACTGGGAACGGCGTTGGCAGCCGAAGGTCAGCATGAGGAAGCTCAGAGAGAGTTTTCAAAATCGCGTGAGCTGGTCGAGCAATACGCGAGGCTGTCGACCATTACTCAGGCACTTGTGAACAATCCCGCCAATCCGGATCTCCGCTGGGAAGCCGGAGAGATTCTGATGAAACAGGGTCTGGCGGCTGAAGGTGCCGCGTGGATGTCGACGGCCCTGATGTATGAGCCGGCACATCAGAACACTCATCGAAGGCTTGCGGAATACTACGAGACCGTCAAACCTGATGCGGCGATGGCTGAGCACCACCGCTCGCAGATCACTTCTCAAAAAGAATGAATCAGAGTCAAAAATTCCAGACAAACTCCGCTCCCGCCGGACTCAGTCCGATTGCGAACTGCCGGGGCTCACGGAACAATGCGGTTCTAATGAGACTTCACCGGTCGCAGTTTGAAACCTTTATGGATCCACATCTGCAGAATCCGATGACGACCGGAAACCGGCCATTTCGATCCCGGCGCTCCGGGGAAATGAGATTGACTCGAACCACCTGTCGTTCCTTCTTTTCCCTGCTGCTGCTGATCGTGGTCACCGGTTGCGAGTCCGGGCAGAGTGACCCGGAGATGGTGTTTTCGAAGTTTGATGCGTGGAAGATTCCGGCGTTCGGGGCTTTCCTGCCGGCACCGCGAGGGTTGTATTCGAACGCAGACGATACTGTTTACGTACTGGACGATGCGGGCCGAGTGCTGGTCTATGACAAAGCGGGGGTGCTGATTCGTCAATGGATGATGCCGGAGTCCGATGCCGGTAAACCTGAAGGAATCTGGGAAATGCAGGACGGTCGAGTCGCCGTCGCCGACACTCATTATCACCGAGTTGTGATTTTCAGGCCTGACGGTACGGTGGATTCCATGTTTGGGTCGCGCGGCCGGGAACGTGGCCAGTTCGTGTTTCCTGTCTCCATCGCTCAGGATCCCAACGGATTCCTGTACGTCGGTGAATATGGGGACAGGCAGCGTGTCCAGAAGTTTCGGCCGGATGGAACATGGGTCACAGAGTTCGGTCAGCATGGCGAACACGACGGGGAATTTCAGCGTCCGAGCGGCATGGCATGGCACAACGGTGAGGTTTATGTCGTGGATGCCTTCAACAATCGACTGCAGGTGTTCAACGAAGACGGCCGGTTTCTGAGAGTCGTCACATTGCCGGACAGATCCGATCCGCTCCAGTATCCGTACGACATGCGTGTGACGAAAGAGAATCGAATTTATGTCATTGAAAACAAATCCGCTCGGCTGACAGTCATGCATCCGGATGGCACAATTCTGGGTCGATACGGGGCTCCTGGCAGGGGACTGCATCAGTTCTATCAGCCATGGGATCTGACCGTTCTGTCAGATGGTCGGGTGTTGATCGCGGACACAGGAAATCATCGGCTGGTGGTACTGACTCCATGAAGGACGTGGAACAAATCTTTCGCAGGATCTTTCCGCCGCCATTTCGTCCGGTGCGATGGCCGGCAGCGATTCCGTTCCTCGCCTTTGCCATCCTGATGACGCTGGTGGTATTTTCAGTTCTGCCGACGTTTCTCATCCGATCGGCCAGTCCCGGCCTGTGGAACAATGCCGCTATTGAGATCTGGGGGGTGAAGCTCGTCACTTTTCCGTACTTCTCATCGTGGCGTATCCCATATCCTGATTTTGAGGTGATCCGGGAGCATGAATTCGTTCGTCCGTGGGCTTTTGCTCTTCTCGTCGTCAGTCCGTGGATCTGGTGGATGCAGGTCGCAGGGCATTCCGGTCTTCCGGAAGTCCGAGGAGCTGTTGCGGGCTTCATCCGACTGATGATTGCCGGTTTGCTGGTCATTGTGCTGGCAGAACCGAGGGCCGTCAAAACGAGTGACATCATATCGGTCGTGTATAACGTTGACGTATCCGACTCGGTGAATGAATCGCGAGCGGCCGCCATGAATCTGGTGGCAGAGACCGCCGCCGAGAAGCCAGCGACCGATCAGGCTGGTCTGGTCGTCTTTGGACGAACGGCTGCCGTTGAGTTGCCGCCGCGTGAGACATTTCCGTTTGAGAAGTACATCAACTCACAGGTCAGCCAGGATGCAACGAACCTCGAACAGTCTCTGGCACTCAGCGCAGCGATGTTACCCGCCGAGAATGTCGGCCGAATTGTTCTGATCAGCGACGGCACAGAGACGGTCGGGCAATTTGAAAGCATTATTGATGATCTGCGGGCTCGTGATGTTCAGGTGGATATCTGGCCGATTGAATACGAAGTTGACAAAGAAGTTCTGCTGGAGCGTCTCGATCTGCCTCGGCTGGTGAAGCAGGGAGAGACTTACGAAGCCACTGTCGTGCTGAGTTCCATGACAGAGGGCAAAGGCACGCTGGTGCTGCAGGAGGGCTCCACGACGATTGCTCGCCAGGAGGTTCAGTTCGAGGCCGGCAAAAGTCGGTATACGATTCCCATTAAGGTGGACGAGCCCGGGTATTACGAATACGCCGCTCGCATTGAAATGGGGCCGACCGAGGATACGCGGTCAGAGAATAACGAGGTACGCAATTACTTGTATCTGGAGGGCCCGGGTCGCATTCTGATCGTCACAGAGCCGGAAGAAGATCCCAAAGAGTGGCAGCCGATCCAAAAGGCTCTGATTCAGGGTCAACGGCAGGTTGATGTGATCTCAGCCTTCAATTTCCCGCTCGATCCGCTGAAGCTGATGCCGTATGACTCCGTGTTGTTTGTCAACGTGGCGGCCGACTCCCTGCTTGCCAATCAGACACAGGCAATGCACGATGCCATCAAGAATCTGGGTGTCGGTTTCATGATGGTTGGAGGACCGAATAGTTTTGGTCCCGGTGGCTGGCAGGGGTCTCCGATTGCCGACGCTTTGCCCGTGTCGCTGGAAATCAGCAACAAGAAGATCCTCCCCAAGGGTGCGCTGGCCATTATTCTCC
>JBKDRW010000301.1:0-4187 GCA_046341255.1 Planctomycetota bacterium | reverse complement strand
CCTCCGGTAACCATTGCTGCGACGACGTTCCGCCGACTGCGACATTCACGAATCCAACAGGGACTCGAAGTTCCGCAACCAGCATGTCGCCGATCGGAGGCCAGATCGAACCACCATCGCTGCCATCCGGCGTCGGTTGTGGGTCATTCGCAATCTGCCATCTGTCCGCGGAAAGATCGAACGCGGAGATTCTCCGGGCTGCATCCGTCACAACGAGTCGTTCGTCATTCGTATTCGTGGCGTACGACTGTCCCGCGACGACAAAGACTTCGCCGACACCAATGTTGGTCAACTTGCCAGTCGCCAGCGTCGTTTCAGCCTCACGACATCGCACAAACAACTGCCACCATCCGGCGGGGATTTGAATTCGCCCGGCAAATCTGCCACGTTCCTTGAACGTGTTGGAAAACTCCTGCCATGTCGCTTCTGCTCCGCTGCCGTTTTCTGATCTGAGCTGATACTCCCACGTGATCTCCTTCGCAGATACGTCACATGTACCTGCAAGCTCCACCATCGCATAACCGGTTGCCGGGGTGCTGCCGATTCGCTGATGAATCTGTCGTGTCAGAGGCTGAGTGATGGTGAGTTCGAGAGCCATTGCGTTTTCAATCGTCAGAACGAGCACGCTGATGGTCAACGCAGTTTGCAACGCGTTCTTAAGAATCATGGGCTTTTCCGGATCCGGTTTGGGAAAATCGAGACCTGCTGGATTTTGTCCAGCTTCATTCACGTTGTCCATTCGACAGGCTCTTACGTCGAACGTCCTCAAGGAGTTCCCGCGTGGTCTGCCCGGAATCTCTATGGGTGCTCTACGAGGCGTGAAAAAGTTGCGTGACGCGGGAACCGCCAGACTGGCTTCGCGGTCATCTCAGTATGGAATGACGAGCCGATGGTTGAGTTCCTGTACGAATGCCGAAGCGAGGTTTACAGTTTCACGTCAGTGCGACGGTGCCGTCAACACATGGAGATTTTCGATGAGTCAACCGGATCGGCGACAGTGGATGGCTCAGGCCAGTTATGGAGCGATGGCCCTCGGCGTCCTGGGAAGCCGAGGACGAGTATTCGCCGGCAAAGCGAACCTGCGAAACGTGGGGAAACAGAGTGGCTGGAAGGCCGGCATCGCCAGAGCCGTCATCACGCCCGAAACTCCGGTGTGGCTCGCCGGGTATGGGACTCGAAGGGTGCCGGATGGCAAGTTGCATGACCTGTGGATGAAGGTATTGGCTCTGGAAGATGATGCTGGTCAACGCGTCGTACTGATCACAAGCGACTTTCAGGGTGTGCCACGGATGATGAGCGATCGAGTCTTCGATGCAGTGAATCAGAAGTTTTCGCTCGACCGATCCCAGATCATGTTCACGTTCTCTCACAACCATTGCGGGCCACGGCTGGGTGATGATCTGATTGACTACTATCCGGTGGATGCCGAACAGGAAAAGCTGGTCGCCGAATATACGGATTTCATGGTCCAGCAAACGATTGAGTTGGTGGGTGAATCGCTGGGCAAACTGGCTCCGGCGAATCTTCAGCATGGAGAGGGCAGGGCGACGTTTGCCGTGAATCGACGAAACAACCGCGAAGCCGATGTTTCGGATTTGATCGCGAAGGGTGTGCCACTTGTTGGGCCAGCGGATCATTCCGTTCCTGTGCTGACGGTGACTCGGTCTGATGGAACTCTGGATGCCGTGCTGTTCGGATACGCCTGCCATCCGACCACTTTGAGCTTCACCACCTGGTGCGGCGATTACCCGGGGTTCGCTCAATTGGAGATTGAATCCAAACATCCCGGCGCGACGGCGATGTTTGTGAACACCTGCGGAGGCGATCAGAACCCGCTCCCTCGACGCACGGTGCCTCTGTGTGAGAAGTATGGGCACATGCTGGCAACTGCAGTGGAAGAGGTCCTCGCCGCGCCATTGAAGCCCGTTTCGAGCAGCATGCAGTCGGCTTATGAGAATATTGAACTGCCGTATCTGAATGTCGTGACTCGTGAGGAACTGGCTTTGCTGGTCTCCGAAAGCGATGATCTGAAGGCCCGGTGGGCTCGTCGATTGCTGGCGAAACTGGATGCGGGAGAAATCTTTCCAGCAGCTTCACCTTATCCGATTCACGCGTGGCGATTGGGTCGCGAATTGCTCTGGATCGGCATGGGCGCCGAAACCGTCGTTGACTACGCACTGAGGTTCAAATCCGAGTTTGGTGATGGAACATGGGTGATGGGTTATACGGACGATATGATTTCGTACATCCCATCCCGGCGGGTTTGGGAGGAAGGTGGATATGAGGGAGGAGCGAACCTTTATGAATACGGTCGCCCTGCATTTCGATGGGCGGGCGATATCGAAGCTCGAATCTCTGCCTGTGTCCATCGTTTGGTCAAGCGGGTAGGCTGACCCGTGGTCAGGCCCGGTTGACCAAACGGATTTCTGCTCCACAAAAACACGTCACCGTTTTGTTGCCTCGAGACAAATGACAGGATAGTCTTCTCCGCAGTTGTGAGTTCTGCGTTTAACAGAGAAGAAAGGAGACTGAGTGATGAAATGGTGTATTCCATTGCTGACGTTGGTGCTGATGGCCTGCATGTGTGGGTTCATGGCATCGACCGTTGTGGCATCGACAGCAGATTCAATCACATCGCTTGATCTGAATGACGCCGTTTCCTGCCTGTCACTGGCTCAGGATGATTCGGATTCTGAGTATTCGGGCTCGACCCGAGTTCGTACCCGTGGGCTGGGCAAGCTGATCGGTCTCATCATTGCCGGGATTATCGGACTCGCCAGTTTCATCATGAAGATGTTCCGCCGCGGTGATTCCTGATCGCTCTGGTCAGCAGGTGGCAAGCCATCACGCAAGACGACGTCGCAACCGATGTCAAATCTGTTTATCTCAATGCTGAATCCCGGGCGTTCAGGGACAATCATTCTTAGAATCGATCAGCCGCCTGAGCTCAGGTTGCTTGGGAAGTGGTGGCGATAGCCAATCCGGAACTAAAGGTGAGCCCCGGCGGGAATCCCCTTCGCGGCTCACATCTATGGCGACTTGTAGAAATCGCAGAGTGTCTGGATTCCCGAGGGGTCGCGAGTTCAAGTCTCCCGGTGGACAATCCGTGGATGAGTGATGTGGCCGGGATGTGTTGACAATGCGAAGCGACCCGC
Organism: Planctomycetota bacterium; assembly: GCA_046341255.1. Lineage (GTDB taxonomy): Bacteria > Planctomycetota > Planctomycetia > Planctomycetales > Planctomycetaceae > SXXK01. The sequence goes on along the minus strand of JBKDRW010000301.1, from coordinate 1,032 downwards.
TGGTGGAGCGAGGTCAGGCTTTTTCTTCACACCACGAAAAGGCGGGACGTCCGTGTTCTCTCATTCCCTCCGCGAGTGCCACTACAGACACTTCAGGACCTGAATGTGACATGACATACCTGGTTGTCTTCGGGCAACCATCGCCCAGCATTGGCCGGATCAGAATGTCGTGTCCCTGACAAAGGTTCATGGTACGCGCTGATAAAAATTCGACGAGCACGTGGACCGCATTCGCGGACCGGGGCGTCATTCCAACTGCCAGACGATGCCTCTTGTCATCGATCTGTTTTTCTGGTGTACAACGATCCTGATAACATGCAGGGCTTCATCTGAGCAAATGATTCCTTCGAGGAAGTACTTCGGCGATCACCGAGGCTGTTGTCTGGAGAAATCGGCAAACCTCAGGGTGCCGGCTCAGGCACTCGCCGTGGTTGCGCTCGTGATGGGGGGGCCCAGGCGACGCCGAGTTCCTCTGTGCCGCGACGGCCTGTCGCCGCCGCTCTGTCTTCCTCGGCAGACATGTCGGAGCCGATGGAAACGAGTTTGTTATCGGGGAATCCGTTGGCTGCGGAAAACTGCAAGTCACTGAAGACATCGCACGGCAGGTTCAGACACCGGTGGCTATCCATCAGCGAAAAAAGCCCTGCTGGACCACAGCAGGGCTTTTCAGAATTCAACACAGCAGCGGAATGCCTACCAGGCGAAGTGGGAGAACGCCTTGTTGGCGTCTGCCATGCGATGGACGTTCTCTCTTTTGTTCATTGCTGCGCCTTCACGGCGGAACGCAGCGACAAGTTCTTCCGACAAGGATTTGTCGACCGGGCGTCCCTTACGTCCTCGAACGGCTTCCAGAATCCAACGGATGGAGAGAGCCTGCTGACGGCGTGGATTTACCGGCGTTGGAACCTGGTAAGTTGCACCACCAACTCGTTTCGACCGCACTTCAATCGAAGGCTTCACGTTATCCACAGCCGTCAGGAAGACGTTCAGTGGATCCTCATTGGGAAGCTGCTTCTTCACCAGTTCCATGGC
>JBKDRW010000300.1:0-3404 GCA_046341255.1 Planctomycetota bacterium | reverse complement strand
GCTCATGAGCGTGCCCCTGCTCTTTCTTGCCAAGGGACGAAAGCCGTTCCTCCGGGCGACGGCAGTGTCCGCCTCGATCGTACTGCTACTCTTGCTCTGGGTCTACGTTCCGGGTTGGAGCCTGATGTGGAAAGCCAATCGCGGTGAACCAGCAGCCATGTATGACTTGGCGCGCTGGACGGAGACGCATGACGAGCAGATCAAGGAGTTTATTCTTTGGCCCATCTCACCGGACGTACTGGGCGGCTACGCCTGGCTTGAAAGAGCCGCGGCGTTGGATTATCCACCCGCCGTCTACGCTGTCGGAGTCCGACTGAAGTACGGGGACCATGTGCCGCGTCCGCCCGGCTGGAATGGGCCGGCAGGGAATCACTTTCCCCAGCCGGAACGAGGACAAGTCTTGATCGACAAGGCGATTCAGTTTGGCTACGAACCTTCGATCAACGAAGAATATTTCTACTGGCAGCAGTACCGAAAGTGATTGGCGCTGAACAAGGGCGGTGAATCGAAAGTCGCCGTGGTGGAAATTCTGATCATCCAAAGGCACGACAATCCAAGACACGTGCACGCGAGTTGCGGGTCGCGAGTTCTTCAATCTTCGGATCACTCGCCGCAACCGCGTGATTCCTATCGATCAGGACTTTGCGCAATGCAAGAACCTTGGAAACGTCTGCTTACTGTCGTTGGAATGGCCTTCGCAATTCTTTTGATGATCGCCTGGGGCAAATTCTATTGGAAAAGGCGACTGAATCGTTGGGCCAACGAGCGAGGCTACCTCCTGATTGAATATCAGGGTGCAGCGTTTTATGAAGGTCCAGGTGCATTGTTCAGGTCTGAAAATCAATCTGCCTTTCGAGTTAAGGTTCGCAAGTCTGACGGCCAGATTTCGTATGGTTGGTTAGTTTTTGGAAGATTCTGGAATCCGTTTTGTCCAGGTGAACTGTTGGAAGAAAAATGGGACTGATGTCATGCCCGGCTTCCATCGCATGACCGGCAAAGGGTCTCCCACCCGGCGTCGCGGCGGATTGACTCACATAGACGCGTCAACCGCTCAACTAATCCGCGGGCTCTGATCATGGCGAAGCTGCCTATCTTCTGGATCGAAAGCGTGAAGCAGAAGCCACTGGTCCGAATGGTGGCCTTTTCGTCTTTACGCTTCTGTCCGGTACGAATCGAATTGAGTCGGTAGCAGAGAGCAAAAAGAAGGAAAATCAGATTCCGAGCTTCAACGAACTACAGAAGCCGTTTTCTCGATTGGTACCCGGCGACCAGGTATTTTGGTTTCACCCAGACCTTCAGGACTTTTCGTATCCCGACAAGAAGATGGTTGACGAGATTGCCTCCTGAGCCCGAAAGGCTCAGGTTGAGCTTCATGTGGCACCCAAAGACAAACGGAAGGGTTGCCAATTCGATTCAGCGAACGGGACTCTGCCGCGTCGCTGATCTCCGGCAGCACAAAGAGAAGCTATTCGAGTCAGGTGGACGATTCGAAACGACAACAAATTGGCGATGCTTTCGCTGCACTTACCGAAGCGTGCGAATACTCCGTCGCGACCGCATCCGATTTATTCGCATTTGAATCAGCGTTTGTGCCAATTCCAGATGACCTCCGCTGGTTTCCAGCAGTGCGGCGGGGCACAATCGGCAGCGAATGGGTTGATGGGATTGATGAACTCGTTGACACGCACCGCAACTTCAGGTCGGAATTCCACATCCGGAATGGATGGACGATGCATGGTGTGTTTGTAATTGGATGGGATGGCGCCGGGAACCCCTTTGCCATCGAGACGGTGACAGGTGAAATACTTGTCGAAGATCGCAATTTCGGTGGCATCTATGAAATGAGTCCATCGTTCGCGGAGTCTCTCGAACGGGGCCGGCTGTCGAAGAAATGACGTGACAGAACAAAGCGAAGCACACGGAGCCGACAGCAGCGTCGTTTTCAAATGAAAAATCATTCGGACATGCCGATAAAGATTGTTTTTGCCTGGTTGTTGATTGCCATTCAAGTCTGGTTGTTGATCGCAATCATATTTGATGGCCTCTTTGGTGGTGTTGGATTTGACCATCCAGGACCACGTCGCCTCGATCTAGATACACAGATCGGCCGAGGATTTATCTATCTGATGGCGTTGGGCTTCGGGTTTGCGATGACGGTCTCAACGAAGCGTTACAATTTACTGGTTCTCCAGATCATCGCGGCACCATGCGTGTTCATCGCCGCGATCGGCACAGCGGCATTCAGACCGACACCATCGGCAAGTGGCACGACAATCGCATTCACGGCGGAGGATTTCGAGGCCTTCATTGGCAAGCAGAAGGCGGAAGTGCATGAAATCCTCGGGCATCTGAAATATGGTGGATCCGGGCCAGGAGGGACAGACGCGTTCTTCGAATGGGAGCGATTCGGAAAGTATGAAGTACGTTATTCAGAAGAGGGCATTGTTGTCAGTGTCAAGCAACTGCAATGAAAGCCGAACAATGGGTTCAACTGTGTCGTTCGACCGCTGGAGGCAGGTTCTGCAGTTGTGGGGAGTATGCCGGTGGCGAAGGTGAAATCGCAAAGTGGCCGCGGCGGCTATGTGTTCTTTAAGGAACGCGGTGGCGCGCCGGATCGAAGTACGCTGAGCAAGACCGCCAAGATACTCATCGACCGCAACCTGGTCCGCGGCCGAGTGCTTGACTACGTTTGCGGGCTTGGGTTCGATGCAGATCAGCAGGGCTGGGAGGCGTACGACCCGTATTACCGGCCCGACGAGCCGACCGGGCTCTACGACACGATCCTCGTCAACCACGTCGCAAACATCCTGACCCGGGCCTCAAGGAGGGAGCTATTCCGCGCGGTCAATGCCCTCCTCGCATCGGGCGGCGTTGCGTACATCTCGGTCGCGCGAAATATCCCGATATCCGGGAAGCCGGGCCCCCGCCGTCGGATCCAGAACTATGTCAACCTTGCCCTTCCCTCAATATTCTCCGACGATGAAGAGGAGATTTATCAGCTGGCGAAGGACGTCGCGTTCGAGGACCGCACCCGGGAGTTTGAGGACACCGTGTGAGCCGTCGCCGAGCCTGTCGATGCAGCAGACTGCAGGGCTTATGTTTCAGACCCAAATTTCGATTTTTGTGTTCTGGCGAGCGGCTGGTGTGAACCAGCCGGTCTGTCACTGGTATCGTCGATTTCCCGTGGCCCATCAGGGGCGGGCGTGTGATGAAATGCCAGCGAGGTGAGCGATTGGCACTCGGCAATGGCTGTGGCCATCTCTTGTTGCTGGCATGCCGGAAGCGATGGTGCTCGCGACTTTTTCCAACAGCTTCGGGGACGCATCATTTGATGGCGATTCGAGTCGAACATACACCGTAAACGCCGAGCCCATGAGGCTCCGACTTTTGGGACATCCGGAGTG
>JBKDRW010000299.1:0-11184 GCA_046341255.1 Planctomycetota bacterium | reverse complement strand
CTGGATCAGGTCAACCATCGCGCTATCCATCGCTATCCATCGCCTGCGGATCTTCCAGTACACCAGAGTCGAGAGACTCCCGGTTCCAAAACGCTGCCTTCAGCAATATGCAGGAAGCGAAGGAAAAATTCAATGTTCCTGTGGTGACGAGAACGCAGGACGGCAGTATCGTTCCGCAGATCACAGGACAGTATTCGGGAACTCAGGGTCTCCTCAGAGAATGGTCACTGATAAATCACGACGAGGAATACAAGGGCTTCGGTCCGGTTCATGTTGCGGATTTCATGCGGTACATCGGCGCGGTAACTGGCAGAGTCTCCTTTATTCAGTTCCGTGGACTGGTCATCGGACGTCACGGCCACGCGGCCTTTCTGCACAGTGAGGAATTCTCGAGTCCCTTCAAAATGGGCAGAAGACTTGAGGGCTCCGTCCGGGTACAGCAGGACTTCGTAAAACTCAACATCCTTTTCCAGATGAAGCGGCGACAGCGTCCGAATGGAGCAATTGGCATCCGTTCGAAAAATCGCGCTGCGGTCTTCGGAGCGCATGACTTCAATGTTTTGCACCGGAGCTACCTGTTCCAGTAACTCCGCCACGGACAAGCCGAGAGCAACGGCAATCTTGACAGTCACTGCAAGTGTCGGGTTTGCCTGTTCGCGTTCGATCTGGCTGAGCATCGAACGGCTCACGCCCGACGCTTTTGACAGGACGTCAAGCGACCAGCCTCGCTTCTGCCGAAGTTCGTGAATTCGCCGACACACATGGCGACTCACATCTTCTGCTGATGCTCCCGATCGATCTTCCGCGGACTTCTTCTTCATTGCTGATTCTCTGCTGCCAAAGTGTGACCGCCGCAGACTTTCATCGGCACGGCAACCGAAATTGTCCCTGCGATCGTGCTGATCGCATTCTCGCACAACCGATGACGGACCAGAATCGCAACGGCATCAATGTCTCCGTGAAACACCATGCAATCTGATACCAATTCCGGCTCAATGAGACAGGCGATTGATACACACATTTCAATATAGTGGATTTCTGTCTTGAAAAGCGGACACGCACTTTCTAGTATCCTGCACACATTTTCCATTATATTCCATGCCACAGGAAACACGCAATGAAGGCACTCGTCAAACGTCACGCGGAAAAGGGACTCTGGCTGGAGGACGTGCCGGAACCCAAAGTCGGGGTCAATGATGTTCTGATTCGCGTTGAAAAGACGGGAATCTGCGGCACGGACGTTCACATTTACGAATGGGACGCATGGGCTCGCAGGACCATTCCTGTTCCCATGACTGTGGGACATGAGTTTGTGGGTGAAATCGTGGAAGTGGGCTCGAACGTGTCAGATTTTCATCCTGGCGAGATTGTCAGTGGTGAGGGACACGTGGTGTGTGGCCGGTGCCGAAACTGTCTGGCGGGTCGTCGACACCTGTGCCCGAAGACTCAGGGGATTGGCGTCAATCGTCCTGGGGCGTTTGCGGAGTATATTGCTCTGCCGATGACCAATGTCTGGCATCACCACTCCGGAATTGACCGGGACATTGCTTCGATCTTTGACCCGTTTGGAAATGCCGTGCATACAGCGCTGGCATTTCCGGTGCTCGGTGAAGACGTTCTGATCACCGGCGCCGGTCCGATTGGCCTGATGGCAACCGCTGTCGTTCGTCATGCCGGTGCGAGGTTTGTGGTTGTCACGGATGTCAATCCGTGGAGGCTGGAACTGGCCAGACGGATGGGAGCGTCCCGAGTCGTCGACGTTCGAAACGAGAAACTTGAAGACGTCCAGCGCGAGTTGGGGATGGTTGAAGGGTTCGACGTGGGTCTGGAAATGTCGGGGAATCCTTCAGCATTTCGCAGCATGCTGACCAACATGGCCCATGGAGGAAAAATCGCCATGCTCGGAATTCCGTCGGAGGACATTTCGATCGACTGGAACACGGTCGTGTTCAACATGCTCACGATCCATGGAATTTACGGTCGTGAAATGTACGAAACGTGGTACAAGATGACTGTCATGCTGCAAAGTGGTCTCGATATCAGCCCGGTCATCACGCATCGTCTGCACTTCACGGAATACGAAAAAGGCTTCGAAGCCATGCGATCAGGCCAGTCCGGGAAGGTGATTCTGAGCTGGACGTGAGGTCAGGACGTGTCTCTTCGAAGACTGGATCAATGCCGGCCTTTGTGCAGAACCTTTCGCAGGTTGCGGCCTGCTCACTTGTCGTGGGGCGGTTTTTAAGGCCAGAATGCGGTGTGTTCACTTCTTCCTGTATTCCAAAGGCCTGTGATGATGACCACGTCCACTGTGCTCAGCCGCCTGGTTCCGTTCCTCGTCGTCTTCTTTGCTGTTGCCGTTGTTCGAGCAGACACCTTTCGAGTTTACATCGGAACGTACACCGGTGGTCTCAGCAAAGGGATCTACACGTGCGAATTCGATTCCTCAACGGGAAAGCTGACCGAACCGCGTCTGGCGGCTGAACTCACCAACCCTTCATTCCTGACGATTCATCCTTCGGGGAAATTTGTCTACGCGGTCAATGAAGTGAGTGAAGGCGGAGGAAAGGGTCAGGGTGCGGTTACCGCTCTGAAAATCAAGGCTGACGGTACGCTGGAACAGATCAATCAGCAACCTTCAGAGGGAGGTGCACCGTGTCATTGCAATGTGGACGCAACCGGAACAAGCCTGCTGATTGCCAACTATGTCGGCGGCAACGTGGCGGTTTATCCCATCGGCACAGATGGCTCACTGGAACCAATGTCCTGCAATATGGAGCACGAAGGCAGCAGCACCGACAAGTCCCGCCAGGAGGCCCCGCATGCTCACTCCATCAACCTGAGCAGCGACAACAGGTTTGCTTATGCAGCCGATCTGGGTATCGACAAGATCATGATCTACCGCTTTGACGAAAAGAAGCACAAGCTGACTCCGAACAATCCCCCGGCCGCGCTGGTAACACCGGGAGGCGGGCCACGACATTTTGCCATTCATCCGTCCGGAAAATTTGCCTACACGAACAACGAAATGACGATGGTCGTGACGGCCTTCGCCCGTGACCCCAAAGGAGGCGGGCTCTACGGGATTCAGGAGATTTCCACCATCCCGACTGGATTTGAGGGCCGAAAAAGTACGGCAGAGTGCCTCGTGCATCCCAGCGGAAAGTTTCTGTACGTGAGCAATCGCGGACATGAGACCATCACCGCGTTTACCATTGACCAGCAGACAGGATTATTGACGTACGTCGAGAATGAACCCACGGGTGGTGAAGAGCCTCGCAACTTTTTCATTGATCCGTCGGGGAAATGGCTCCTTGCGGAAAATCAGAATTCCGACTCTGTGTTTGTGTTTTCCGTCGATCAGACCTCAGGAAAACTGCAGCCGACAGGCGACTCAGTGACGGTCGGAAAACCCGTTTGCATTCGCATGCTGCCATTGTGAGACAACAACGCGAGCCGGACATGGCTGCTCCATGGTCCGATCCCCTTTTCAATGTTGCTGTCTTCACCATCGCAGATGGCTTTGCCGTCACGGCGTACCAGAAACGAAGGGACGAACTGTGGACGAAAACCCCGAAAATATCCCGCTGGTGGAACGATTTCACAAAGCTGAGTATCTGACAAGAGAACTCAGCGAGCATCTTCGGCAGGCTTTTCTCCCGAAACTCTCGGAACTGCGTCATGCCAGCAAGGAGATGGACGCATCGGTCGTTACTGATCAGGAAATGCTGGATCGCATTCGTGCGTTGCTGGCGGCAGAAGATTTTGCAAACAATGTGTTCGGAAAACTGATCCGATACCTGCGGAGCATAGAGCAGGAAACAAAACAAATCATGAAGCTGGACGACTAAGTTCCTGCCAGAGTTTTTCGAATGCAGCAGAAAACTCCGATACGAGCCTGCTGTTGTTGGTCACGATGATGTTTTCTTCATTCTGAGTTGCCGCGCTGCGTGTCCAGTTGTAACTGCCGTTGACGAGGATTGCTCCGTCAAAGACGGCAAATTTGTGATGCATGTGATATTCCGTCTGATCAATGACCAGCGGTACACCGGAGCTTTGCAGGCGATCTGTATCTGAGCCCGGATCAAGCGATTTGTCATTGTCGGTGATAATTCGGACAACCACATGCCGCTGATGAGCCTCAATGATCGACTGCGAGATGCGATCATCGGTGATCGTAAAGACACAGATGTCGACTGATTTCTTTGCTCCGCTGAGCAATGATCGGATCTTTTGAACACAACGATCCCCAGGGCTGAACCACGCTTCGTTGATTTCGTCGGCATCAGATTTTGAAGTGCGACTCAGCAACTTTGTCACATCCTCCAGCCATTCGAGAACCTGCGGGATACGAACGGCGTCCATGGCTTCACGGGCGAGGCCAAAAGCCGCGCTTCGACAGACGGAGAGTTCATGCGGCGAAAGCCCACCATCATCAATCAGCTGACGGATGGCCGATCGTTCCCCGCGTGTCAGCTGAAAATCGTCGAGGGATCTCCGAAGCGCTGCTTCAAGCTGCTCAATATTCATGTTCACTCGATCTCATTCGGTGCCACTGCAGAACGTTCTGCCCGGAGCAGGATCTGCAACTGAGCTCTCAGTTCCTCACGACGGATCGATGCTTCGGAAATCAACCGCTGTGCCCGCATGACGCGTGAGTAACAGGAGACCCCGAGCAGCAGCGAAATTGGTACGGTGGCTGTGGCGAGCAGCAGAAACCTGCGTCCTGGCTCTGAATTCAGGAATTGACCGGAATAGCTCATCGCCGGCATCACTGTTCCGGCAATTGCAACAACAATCCCGAATAACATGGCCGCCATGATCACAAACGAGCCGACCGCTACGAGACAGGCCAGACCAACCGCCGCGGCTCGACGATCCCCGGGAACACTCCACGCAGCCACGGGAGTCACATCATAGGGATTTGTCCCGAGGCGGCATGCAGACGTCGGAGGACTCTGTCGAGAACCGTGTTCCGTTGTTGTCATAACCTTCGGCGATCCGCAGCCAGCAGCCTGGGGTATGGGTTGGCGGACATCGGCGATTGTCGCTGCGGAACGCGCACTCACGCTACGATCATCCATCACTGACAGCCATTATTTCGAGCGACGATCAACTCGTTCAACCCACGGTGCCTGCAGTTCCTTCACGTTCTTGTTCAGGAAGTCCACAATCTCTTTCGTCGCGTCGCGATTCTTCGAATCGAGGAACTGTTCGGCATGCAGGTTTTCTTTGACCAGAACAAGCTTCCGATACTCCTTGAACTGCTCTTCCTTCAGTTCAACGGCCTTGAAAACCTTGTCTGCATTGCGAACATCATCCTTGTTGGCACTGGAGGCCACGATGTACGTCGAAACCTGCAACGGCTTGATGGCTTTCATCACAGTATTGAAATTCAGTCCCTTGACGGTGGCATTCGGGCTGTACATCACCAGGGCCTGCACATCCTGTCCTCGGGGCGTCTTGAGGGCGTCCACAGGGGCATCGGGATAAGGTGTTTTCGCCCAATCGGCAACGGTAAACGCCGCAGCAACCATTGAGCTGGACCCCATCGACACAATTGCCAATTTGCGGATGTTCAGTTTCTCGGCATGATGTTCTTCCATGAGAAACGCTTTAACGGCTTCCAGATCCGCGGACGCCATCAATTGATGATCCGCTGCGGATGATTTCAGCTTGGCGGCGCTTTCAGCATCCGGCGGGACACTGTCACCGTGCTTACGGAGATCAACCGTGATCACGGCGAAGCCTCCCTTCTGGAGCGCCATGGCTGTTGGCTGCCAGACCCGACGATTCCGAGCATCTTTCTTCTCCGGGCCATCCGCTGACGTCAGCAGAATGGCCACGGGCGATTCCTTACCCGCGGTAGACTCAAAATAGGTACATTGAATCTGCCAGTCGCCGGTATTCAGTTTGATGTCCTGAGGATCCCCTTTTTTTCCAGTTGCAGAAGTCGAACCTTTCTGCGGCGAGCCTGCATTTCCTTTCGCTCCTTTGTCGTCTGCCTTGCCGGCCTTCTCGCCCGGGGCTCCCTTGTCTGCTGTCCCTTTACTTTGCTGTGCCGAAACAGGCATGGCGACGGTCACGATTCCGAGGAAAGCAATCAGAGGCAGTTGGAAGAATTTCATGGCGATAGCTCCGTTGGCGTGGCGGAAGCAAATACATTTTCAGCTGGTACCCCGAGTCACAACGTCCGGCGATGATCTCCGCTCAGAGCTCCCGGACTGATGCGTATCAGGATTCGGTCATTGTGAGTCTCTCGCATCCACCGTCAAGCGCGAGGGGCGATCACGTCAGAAATCGGCGAGATGCGTTTCGCGGCGCCCCGCAGAGTTTCCGCCGAACTCGGTGCCAGTTCCCGGATTCGCTGAGTCTCGGAATCAGTGGCCGCTGTGGCGTGCCTGCTCCCGGCTGGGAGCGTGATATGTGAGTCGGACGGTCTCCAGGAATTCGCGCGAGTCAAATCGTTCGTGCCGGAAATTCTGGAGGCGGAAAGAGTTTGAAAACGCACAATCACCTCAGGAAGACTGCGCCGTTCCGACATCGCGTGAGGATCTGTGAAACTGTGCACCGCACGCGGATGGGAGCGCAGGCGAAGACCTGCAACATTGTTCTGCGCAGGACTTTGCAGCGATCGGTTTCATCCACGGAGTCATTCGGAAGTCCTTGACCACCAGACGATTGCGGTTAGAATTGCCCGTCGCCGGTCAGGGGGCTCAGGAAGCAGGCTCCGAGGTGACGTGAGGTACGATGCTCAGGAAAAACCGGGTGCTCAGGTGACCGGGTGGTCAGTTTTTGTGAGCTCAGTAGTTCCTGCAGTTGCCAGTCCCGACTGAGTAATCAGTCAACAATTCAGTGGTCGCAGCACGGTTTCGCTCCCACTGTTGGAAGAATCTCGCCGGTTTCTCATCTTCACAGCTTTGATGCTGCGCGGACGAACGCTGGCAGGTGCATGGGTCTCCGAACAACTTGACGGAGCGAGCAGATCGGAGAACAGCGTGGTTGGCTTTGGTGAAGACTTTAAGGAGTTGATTCGGTCCAGCACCAATCTGGTGGATCTGGTTTCAGAAACAGTGGCTCTGAAGCCTCTGCATGGCGGTCGTGACTTTGTGGGGCTCTGTCCGTTTCATGACGACAGAAACCCATCCTTTCATGTGTATCCGGATCGCCAGTCGTATCGCTGTTGGGTCTGTGATCAGGGTGGTGATTGTTTTCGATGGATTATGGAGCTTGAACGGGTCTCATTTCCTGAAGCAATTGAAACGCTGGCGAGGAAAGCTGGAATTGAAATCCCAAAAAAGCAGAGGGATTTCAACAGTTCGGCTGAAGGGATCAAAAAGGCAGACACGCTGACGGTTGTGGAGTGGGCCGTCAATCTGATGCACCAGTCGCTGCGAACGAGTCCGAAGGCGGCCGGTGCGAGAGAATACGTCAAATCAAGAAAACTCTCCGAAGAAACCGTCCGCAACTTTCGACTGGGGTATCACCCGGAAGACTGGAACTGGTTTCTGGACCAGTCTCGTAATCGTTTCAGTCCTGCCCAACTGGTGGCGGCCGGGCTGATACGAGAACGGGACAACGGAGACGGCTTTTTTGACAACTCAGCGGTAGTTGGGCGTCTCGTGTTTCCAATTCTGGATGCACAGTCTCGACCTGTGGCTTTTGGCGGACGTTTGGTGCCGGGAAGCAACATCCAGAGTGAATCAAAGTACATCAACAGTTCGGAAAGCGCGATCTTCCATAAACGAGGAACTCTGTATGCGTTCGACAGGGCTCGCGAGGCTATTCGGAAGAGCGATACCGTTCTGATTGTTGAAGGATATATGGATTGCATTGCCTGTCATCAGGCGGGTGTAACAAACGTCGTTGCCACTCTTGGGACATCATTGACGGAGGAACATGTTCGAATTCTGCAGCGATTTGCCCGGAAGGTGGTCCTTGTCTATGACTCGGATGAGGCGGGGCAAATGGCCGCAGAACGGTCGATTCAGAGATTTCTGGGGCAGGATCTGGATCTTCGGATCCTGAATGTGCCCGCGGGAAAGGACCCTGCTGACTATCTCGAGAACCATTCGGCTCAGGAATTCGTTCAGCTCGTTCATCGAGCAGGCGAAGCGTGGGAATACAAATTGCAGTCGATTCTGAAGCGGACCAGCACGGACTCCGTTGCGGGTCGTCAGCAGATTCTGTCTCAGATGCTGGAGTTCGTTTCGTCATCACCGGGAATTGCCGGCTCGATTCGCGAAGATCTGATACTTCGCAACGTGTGTGGCCGGGTTCAGGTAGATGAACGTATTGCCAGACAACAGTTGAAACAACTGCGGGAGAAATCCCAGCAAAAAACAGGATGGAATGCGTCACCAAAACCTGGGCAGGGATTTGATCGACATGATGCTGAAAGGCAACCAGTCGAATTGAAAGCTCGGCCCGAAAACGCCGTCGAACGGGCGGAACGTGAGGTATTGGAAATCATCTTGTGTTGTCCCGAATCCATTGACGTCATCCGGCATCAGATCGGTCCGGATGATTTTGAGAACCTCAGGCATCAGCGGCTGCTGAACCTGTGCATTGATGTCAGGAAGGAAGATGGAGACCTTCCGGAGCTCAGCCGGCTCATCATCGCGTCGGAATCGGACTCAGAACTGCTGAGTCTGATCAACGCGCTGGCGGACTCGGCGGAGGAGAAGGGAATCATTCGACTGATGGCCGAACAGCCGGGCGGCACAGAGTCAACCAGTGGAACTTCGGTTCCACGACATCTGGAACGGGTTCTCGGACCCATTCTGGTGCGGCGAGAAAAACGACTGAATCTCGTGTCGAAGCAACAACTGGCTCAAACGGCATCGTCCATGAGCACTCTCGACGACGAAACCAAAGACGCGCTCCGCCGACTTTACAATTTCCGTCTGAGTCAGATGGGTCATCCCTCGGAAATGAAATAAGGAGTTCCCGATCCCGCGCTGCTCACAACACAGCATATCGCACTGTGGAGAACACAGTGAAGCAGAACACAGCAGCTCGATCTGGTGATGTTTCCGTTTTTATTTTCGCCTTCGTGCGACCCGTCAACGATCTGACGGAAGAGTTTACACAACGATTGTATCAGTCGACAAAGATCTCCTCTGGAGCCACTCACATGCAATGCCTTGATGAAAGTTTGAGAAGCCTGATTGAGACCGGCCTCAAGCAAGGCTTTCTGTATTTTTCTCAGGTGAATTCTTACCTGCCTGATGAAGCCACGGATCCGCTGCATCTGGACCATCTGATCATCTATCTGGAGGAGCTGAATATTCAGCTCACGCCGGACCCGTTGAAGGAAGAGCCGTCTGAGCCTCTGATCCAGCGTAAAAAACGTCGTCCGGAAATGCGAATTGACTTCGATGACGAAGGCGGACGCAGCGGAACGGAAGATCCGATCCGGATGTACCTCACGCAAATGGGCGAGATTCCGCTGCTGACTCGCGAAGAAGAGATTTTTCTTGCCAAGCAGATCGAAGTCACTCGCCGCCGGTTTCGACGTGCATTGCTGACGAATGAATTTGCGTTGAACTTCTGTCATGAAACACTGGTGAAGGTTCATCGCGGAGAGCTGCCGTTCGATCGTACGATCAAAGTGTCCATGACCGAAAGTCTCGAGAAGGAACAGATCCTTGGTCGCATGCCGATCAATCTGGCCACCATTGAGAACATGCGGAAGCGTGACGCAGATGATTATGCGAGGCTCTCGGGACAACTTTCCGCCGCCGATCGAACTGCTGTTCAGCAGCGAATGGCAGAACGACGACGACGTTGTGTCACACTGCTGGAAGAACTCAGCCTTCGAACTCAGCGACTGCAACCCTGCATGAAGCGACTGGAGCAGATTTCCAATCGCATGACGGAGTTGCATGAGCAGATCTCGAGCCTGAACAATCTGTCGTCAGCCACCGACGAGCGGCAACATCTGCGGAAGGAACTGGATGATCTGATGGCTCTGACTCGTGAGACGCCGGAATCGATGGCGGCTCAGATGAAGATGATCATTCAGAGGCATAATGAATACGATAAAGCGATGCGAGACCTCTCGGGAGGAAACCTGCGTCTCGTCGTCTCCATTGCCAAGAAGTATCGTAATCGCGGCATGACTTTCCTCGACCTCATTCAGGAGGGGAATACCGGCCTGATGCGAGCTGTGGACAAGTATGAATACCGTCGAGGGTACAAGTTTTCGACATATGCCACGTGGTGGATTCGTCAGGCAATCACTCGAGCCATTGCGGATCAGGCACGCACGATTCGTGTGCCGGTTCACATGATCGAAACAATGACGAAACTGAGGGCAGCTGGTCGACTGTTACTCCAGGAAATCGGGCGTGAGCCCACTGTTGAGGAAATGGCGGAAGCCGCCAACATTCCACTCGATGAAGCGCGCCGTGTGATGAGAATCTCACGACAGCCAATCAGCCTGGACAAGCCGATCGGTGAAAGCGATGACAGCGCGTTCGGAGACTTCCTGGAAGATCGTGGCAATGACAGCCCCGTCAGTAACGCAGCCTCTGAAATGCTGAAGGACAAGATCGACGTCGTTCTGAAGACATTGACCTATCGTGAACGGGAGATCATCAAACTGCGATACGGTCTGGGTGACGGTTATACTTATACCCTCGAAGAGGTCGGCCGCATCTTCAAAGTGACTCGTGAGCGAGTTCGCCAGATTGAAGCCAAAGCCGTTCGGAAACTGCAGCATCCGGTTCGAAGCCGTCAGCTTCAGGGATTCCTCGAAGGCATTGCCGCTGTCGCGGGGCACTGATTCTCGTCAGAATCGTGACGCATCCGAATCCCGGCTGATCAGTTCAGCCGGGATTTTTCGTTTCATCTCGCTGCCAGTGGAACGAGTGTCTGACTGTGAGCATATTGTTTCGGTCAGGTTGACTGACCACGAAGTCTGGATCGCGCGCGACGTTTCTCAGGCGGCGACCGAATTCTCCGGAACGTGAAACTGCCGCGAGCGTTGGCGATGATGAACGCGAACCGTAGAATCCGTTCCATTCCGGTCGCCGAAAAAGCGAAAGATGTCAGCCGATCGCTCTGCATTTCCACAAAGAGGTTTAGACGTGACGAATATGTTGCAGCCAGTTCTTGTCAATGGAAGCTGGGTGAAAAGCTCGGGAACCGCGACGTTTCAGGCGGTGAATCCCACGACGGAAG
>JBKDRW010000298.1:0-2796 GCA_046341255.1 Planctomycetota bacterium | reverse complement strand
TCATCGTCTTCATAACCGTATCCAGGTTTCGTGATGACTTTCGCGAGGCTTCCCAGAATGGAGGCTTCGACCAGCACCATCTCTTTGCGAGAAGCCATGGCACTTTCCGTTCCCGCTTCGGTTTTGAGTCGCTTTTCACATTCTTCCATACGATTCATGAGCCACCGCATTTCGGCAGTCTCAGCGTAGCCATCGGATTCAGGCGGTTCTTCCAGACCAGAGGGCTTCGATCGATCCATTGTGTCCGATACGGCTTCAAAAAGTTCGGACAGGCGTTTCTGATCCTTCGCACCTCGCTGCAGCGCGCTGGAATTCATCTTTTTTGCCAGGTCACGAATGTATTTGGCATCATCTTGCCAGGCGACTTTTTCCGGATGCTCCATGGCGATGCCGGCGAGCACAGCAAGCGTGGCGGCTTTGGGGGGAATCATCAGCATGGACGAATTGTAGTTCCCTACAGACTGCAGGTTCTCGCGAAGAAAGCCGCGGATGGATTTTGACTCTTCGTCGAGCAATGCAATCGGCATCAGCGCGGACCATTCATCAGTGCCGGTCGCCGGAGTCTCTGTCGGTTTTTCAGGTGGGGGAGACGACGACATCCCCGAAACGTCCTTCGGCGAGTCTTTCGCGGCTACAGTCGTTGCATCTCCGGATTCTGCTCCGTCGGGCTCGACACTGGACGCAGGATTCGTCGTGACCGCGGAATTCCCTCCGACAGGAGTTGCATCACTGGCAACCGCGTAGGGCTGATCGAAGAAAGCGTCGTAAGGTACGTTGCCGAACCACTTCTGACCTTTTTCGTCAACCCACACCTCACCGCGTTGATGAGTCTTGCTCGTTGAGGCGTTCGTTGACTCGCCCGAAGATCCCCCGGGCGTCTCGGCATTTCCCGTTGTTGCGGCGGCTGTTGTCGCAGGCTGCTGCCCGACTGGCGTCGGTTCCCCTCCTCCGCAGCCTGGGAAGCTGACAACAAGCAATGCGGCCATTGGAAGGCATTGCCAGGCAATGTTCTGATGCTTCAAAGTGTCTTCGTGACGTGTCATAAAATCCCTCCTCCCGCTGCCAGCCCGCACCTAAATTTTCGGAACGTCCCTCGCTTTGCAGAGACTGTCTGCAGACTCGTGCGTCGGAACCCCGTCGAAAGGAATGTCGGTCAGGTCCGGCGACCTCTGTAGCGGCCGGTCCCTGATTTCCTAAGCATACGTCGCTTCATTTGTCAGAGCAATCCGTCTGGTCAATTTGCAGGGTATGAGTTCATTTCACGGATTTCACGATGAGAGCGAATCGTGGCCTGCGGTGACGACAACGAACAGATCTCGATTCGTGTCGTGTTCGATTCGTGTTACGATTGAGAAAAAGGTGTTCCTTCCAAAGGACGTGAAAAATGCCGACTTCATTCGTTTGCGCGTAAGGATTTCGAGCGTAAACTTCGGAAATGCTGAAAGGTTTGGATTGCCGAACATCCGGCTGGACGTGTTGTGGGCCGTCCGCCCTCCAGCATCCTGACACTCGTTGCACATTCGGTCCCCGCCTGTTTTTCCTGGAGTGAGCCTTCATGAATCCACTTGAGGACTTCCGACTCGCCCAGAATCGTCGAAGTTTTTTCGGGCAGACCGGACTTCGTCTTGGTGGCGTGACGATGGCAATGCTGGCCGGTGATCGAGCCATGGCAGGAGATTCGTCGGCGACGATGACCGCGCAGGTTCATCCGCCGCTATCTGGATTCCCGCACGTTGCGGCGAAGGCCAGATCGATCATCTATCTCCATATGAACGGCGGTCCGTCTCAGATTGACACGTGGGACTACAAACCCGCACTGCAGGCACACTTTGATAAGGACCTGCCCGATTCCATCCGGATGGGCCAGAGAATTACCACGATGACGAGCGGACAGGCTCGACTTCCGGTGGCGCCGTCCATCTTTCAGTTCGGACGCTACGGTCAATGCGGAACATGGGCGAGTGAACTCGTTGGTCGTACCGCCAGCCATTCGGATGATCTGGCAGTGATTCGGAGTGTTCACACCAATGCGATCAATCATGACCCCGCCTGCACGTTTGTTACGACGGGAAGCGAGGTGCCCGGAAAACCCAGCCTTGGATCGTGGCTGGCGTATGGGCTTGGAAGTGAAAGCAACAATCTGCCAGCGTTCGTGGTGCTGACTCCACGATGGTCGTCTAAAAATGCGGCTCAGGCGTTGTTCACACGAATGTGGAGCAGCGGGTTTCTTCCGTCCAGATACACGGGTGTGGCGCTTCGCAGTGTCGGGGATCCCGTGTTGTATATCGATAATCCGGCCGGTGTCAGCTCTCGGCATCGCCGGGCTATGCTGGACACTCTGGGTGAGTTGAATCAAAGGAATTTCGAACGTTTTGGAGATCCGGAAACGCAGACGAGGATTGCACAATACGAAATGGCATTTCGCATGCAGTCGAGCGTTCCGGAACTGGTGGATATGTCGGGTGAGACCAAAGAAACACTCGAGATGTACGGCCCGGAGGTTTCAAAACCAGGATCGTTCGCTGCCAGTGCCCTGCTCGCCCGCCGAATGGTGGAACGTGGAGTCCGAGTCGTGCAGATACTTCACCGAGGCTGGGATCAGCACGGATCTTTGCCGAGCGAAATTCGCCTGCAATGTTATGATACTGACCAGCCATGTGCCGCGCTGCTGACGGATCTCAGACAACGAGGGCTTCTGGACAGTACTCTGGTTGTCTGGGGAGGAGAGTTCGGGCGAACCGTTTATTCTCAGGGAGCGCTGAGTCCGACGAATTACGGCCGCGATCATCATCCTCG
>JBKDRW010000297.1:0-5567 GCA_046341255.1 Planctomycetota bacterium | reverse complement strand
CCCTATCTGATCCTCGACACCAATCACGTCGCCACAAATGCGGAGCAGATCCGTTCCGCATTTCCTGATGTCGACATCTTTTATGCCATGAAATGCAATCCGCATCCAGACATTCTGGAACGGCTGCGGAGTATTGATGTTGGTTTTGAGATCGCCTCGATCTCTGAATTGCAGCAGATTCTCCGCCTCGGCGTCTCTGCATCACGAATGGCCTGCTTCCATACGATCAAGTCGACTGAGTTTCTGACTCAATTGAATGAGCATCACGTCGCGAGGCTCGCTGTTGACTGTGTGGAGGAAGTTGACCGAATTGCTGACATCTGCCCTGATGCAGAGATCTTCGTTCGTCTTGACACTCAAACGAAACACAGTCGTCTGCTTCTCAATCGCAAGTTTGGGTGTTCCCACGAAGGTTCGATCGACGTCATGCAGCATGCCCGGAACCGGGGATTAACGATCACCGGAATCACCATGCACGTCGGATCGCAATGTGAGCGTCTCAGCGACTGGCAGTTGGCGGCGGAGGCTTGCCGACAATTGATCGAGGATGCTCTTCGACGCGGATTTGACTTGCAGACACTCAGTCTGGGCGGAGGTCTTCCGGTTCATTACAACGAAACGGTGCCAACCCTTCAGGAAATCGCCGACTGCGTGCTCCCTGAATTTGCTCTGCTGAGAAAAGATGCTGGTCTCAGACTCATGATGGAGCCGGGGCGTCGACTCGTTGCGACCGCCGCCATACTCGTCGCGTCAGTCATCTCCGTAGCCCGACGCGGTGACGAATCGTGGGTCTACCTTGACGCCGGAGTCTATCACGGCCTGATGGAGAAACTCGCCATTTGCGGAGGCTTCGTTTTGCCCGTTCAAGTCGAGCGATCCGATCGCCCGCACGTGGAATATCGACTTGCAGGACCGACATGCGACAGTATTGATGTCTTTCCCGGATCGTATCGACTTCCTGAACTCCATCCTGGCGATCAGATCGCATTTCACCATGCCGGAGCCTACTCGGCTTCGATCTCAACCAGTTTCAATGGGTTTCAAGGCCCAGAGATCCTCACAAACCCTGCAATCGTCTGAACGCAAAAGGAGGCTGACATGCCGTCATCGGATTCACATTTCGAGGGCAAGCCGTGGATCTACGACATGCATTGGAATCCGAAAAGCTATCTGCGGCAGTATTATTCGACTCCGATCGTCGCCGACGATTGCGAAGCGGCCATGAGATTCGCGGCTGACGAAGCCAGACGCAGGCAATTGTCCAACGCCCGGATACTTGACTTCGGTTCCGGACCGACAATTTGGGGTGTCTTGTCTCTTTCGCCTTTCGCGTCCGAAATCCATTTTTCGGACTACGTCTCCGAGAATTTTGATGCGATCCGTGAATGGGTCCGGAACGAGCCAGACGCCCATGACTGGTCCGTTTACATGCGCAGTGCCCTGGAATTGTACAATTCCAACAAGCCCTCTGAACCGATGAGTGCCACAGACTTTCACTCACACTTTCGCAAGTCTATTGCCGGATATTATCACGCCGACGCTTTTGTCGATCCGGCCATTCCAACAGCCCCGCCCCCGTTTGATGTTGTCGTTAGTCACTACTGTCTGGAATGTATTCAGACAGACAAATCACAGTGGCAGATTTTCATGAGACGACTTGCCGATTTGGTCAGTCCCGGGGGAACTTTATTCCTGTCATCAATCCTTCACAGTGGCGAATACCTTGTGGAAGGAAAACGGTTTCCAGTGACCAGGCTTTCCCTTCAGGATATCCAGTCAGAACTGATCGCACTCAACTTTCCGGAAGAACACATCGAGTTACGCTCGGTACCGATCGAGGCCTGGAAAAATGAAGGCTTTGATCAGGTCTGTCTGGCAGCCGCCACAAAACGTCATGACCAAGCTCGTCTGTAACCTCTCGACGTCTTCAGCGTTTTTTCTTGCCGCTCACAGTCATTTGGTGGCTGATACAGTTTGCTGCAAGTGCCGCGAGGGGTTTTGGCCCGTAAACACCGGCCATGAAATGCTGTGAAGCAAACTGTGGGTTTCACGAATGCCGCATTCACCAAGGTCGCATCATGGAACAGCGTCGATTGGAGGGGCGTTGGGATCATCGATCACCATCTGGATCCGAGGAAGCTTCTCCGGTGAGTAATTGACGGCCTGCACCGCCTGAAGTCGAAGGAGGGCCTCGTCACGCATCTTGCCCTCAGCTTCCTTCGCCAATCCAACTTTCCGACAAGCACGGAAATACTCTGCGAAAGCAATCGCACGCTCCAGAAGATCCAGCGGACTGGTCGGATGATTTTGGTGCAAAAGATCGTTCAGTGACACGCACTTGCTCCACACCTCCACCGCATCATCCCATTTTCCCTGGTGCGTCAGAGCAGATGCGTACGCGCGGTACGGCTCTTTAGCGATGAACGCAAACCACACTTCCTCTTTTTCCGGATGTTCCAGATTCTCCAGTCGCTGAACGGCTTCTCGCCCTGACTTCTCTGCCTCAGCAAGTTCATTCCGAACACGATACGCGTCGGACAGTCCCGCTCGTCCAAGGAGTGCATATTTCACGTACACCAGCTTTTCCGGATAACGAGTCCACAGGTCGTCTGAAATCCGGATCGCATTGCGAAATGAAGATTCGCATTCCCTCGATTTCTGAACCAAACATTCCTGAGCGACACCATACCAACAGGACGCTTCGGCATCGGCGAAATCGGGATCGTCAGGAGCCAAGACCCGCAGACGCACGATGTCCCTCAGCACGTCCTCCTTCAAACGAAGGCGTTCGCTACCGGAGAGCGAAGGGTTTTCGTCAGCCAACAGCTTTCGGTTGTAAAACAAGTCGTACTGATACTCAATATGATCGGGATCTTCTTCAAGGAGTTCTGTCAGCATCTGCAGACACTTTGTTCGGTATTCACTCGCGAGGTCTGCGTTGGAAAGTTGCCCGGCCGCCGAAGCCAGATAACTGTACTGGATACTGAGTCGATATCGGCTTTCAGCATTGTAATCCAGAATGCGAGCCACCTGTTCCTGTGCACGCAGGGCGGCCAGATGAAGCTCGTATCGCTTTCTTGCGGATGCCGGGACCTTCTGGAAAAGATCCTCGGCTAAGTTTGTGTAGTTGCGAACACTCTCCATGGTCGCCTGCATCAGTTCGCGGTTCTGGATCCGTGTATGGCGTTCGCTCAGATAGAGCGAGGTGATGATCACCAGGGCCAGTGGCAACATGACCGCCAGCACCAAAGTCGCCCCGACCAGATTCGGATGCTCATTCAGCAAAGTTTTGAACAAACCACTCACACGGCTCTGCCGCGCAAGGACGGCCTTCCCGTCAAGATAGCGCTGCAGGTCATCTGAAAACTCGGCAACGCTTTGGTATCGATCTGTCACTTTCCTCTGCAGAGCCTTTTGCAGGATCAGTTCCACATCGCGCGGAATGTGTGACCGATGCCGCCGCGCCGGTGCCACCGGGCCAGTGATCATTCTCGAAATGATCTCAAAATAGGTGTGTCCCTCGAACGGGACTTGACCTGTGACCATCTGGTACAGGATCGCGGCCAGCGAGAAGACATCCGCTGTAACTCCGATCGCATCTCGATGCCCCATAACGGCTTCCGGAGCCATATATCGGATCGATCCAATCAACACATGCTCGCTGAAATCAGATGTCCCCGCATGATTTTGCGGATTCAACAGCCGAGCCAGGCCGAAGTCCGTCACAACCACTTCCGGATCGTCCACCGGGCTGTCGCCCTTCAACAGGATATTTTCCGGCTTCAAATCACGGTGCAGAAGCCCATTCTCGTGTGCATAGCGAACGGCATCACACACACGAATGACGATCCTGACGGCAGATGACAGATCCTCGAAAACTCCTCGCTCCTGCAGTCGGCGAGACAGGCTTCCTCCCGAAACCAGCTCTGTCAGAATGAACGGATACGACGCCAGCATGCCTCTGCCGACGACTCGCACAATCCCCGGGTGGCGAAACTCGGCCGTCAACTCCGCTTCGCGCAGAAACCTCGCTCGATGCTGCCTGGAAGAACGCAGACTGGGCCTTAGCATCTTCATCGCGTACGACTGACCGCTGTCCACGTCTGTGACTGCGAACACCACTCCAAATCCGCCAGCACCAAGAACACTCTGAAACCGCAGCCGATGGGTTCGGGACGCGTGGGAATTCGTCAGATCGTCGTGTTGCCCACCGTGGTCACCGGTGGACGACGATTCCTCGAAAAAGTCGCCACTGTCTTCGTGCAGAAAGACGACGACGCTGGAAGACGTCTCCAGAGTCCGTCGACAGACCGCAATGTCCTCATCGTCGACGTTTTCTCCCGGCCCCAGATCAGTCCGGTCCATCTCCTCCTGAATCAGTCGCACCACGGCGCTGTCAGAATGTGCTTTACGAAGTGAAAAGTCAGACTCAAACGACAACGCCAGAACCTCGACAAGGATCACCTCGCTCCGCCGACGCAGGGCTGTTCAGCGAGATTCAGAGAAGTCCGGAATTTACTCCGGCAGGCACGGAACGAGATGAAACCATCCGCACCGACGTCGACCAAGGCGAATTTTGTCCAACCATCGAATGGCAAATTTTCGAAAAACCTTTGAAGTTCTCATCACTTTCTGACGACGTGACTAGTCCAATTGCCCTAGTTGCCGCTGCAAAGCCTGTTCGGCACGGCGAACATGCATCCGAACGGCATCCTCGCTGCGATTCACACGCTCACCGATTTCCAAGTAGGTCAGCCCCTCTTCGTAACGCCATCTCAGCACCGTGCAATGCGCGTCGGTCAATCTCGACATGGCCACCTTCAGTCGAGACACTTCTTCCGCGTGAATCGCCTGCTCCAGCGGCGAGCATGATTTCCACGACATCAGCAGATTTCGTCCGGGTTCATCCAGAGTTCGTTCTTTCAGCACACTCCGTTTCCGACATGACACAAATCTGCGATGCACGTCGACCAGGTTTCTGAGCATGACGCTTCGAATCCAGGCCCAGAGCTGCGAGCCGTTGGTCGCACTCACGTTGGAAATCGACGTACAAATCTCGGTACACGTCTGCTGCACCAGATCTGACGGGCCGACTCTCGACAGAACCAGCTTCGGGATCTGCTTCTGTGCCATGTCTCGAAGGACCGGCAGGTAATGCTCAAGCAACTGTCCAGCCGCATCTCGATCCCCAGCGACAGCCTTCCGGCCAAACAGGCTCCAAACAGTAGAATTCGAGTCTGGCTTCTTCATTTTGACATCTGTACGTTTCGATTCTTCCATCATCTCTCACTCACTCCGAAACGCTGTTTGAATCATTAACACGAGGGATTCGATCATTGGGCACTGACGGATCTATTCCGCAAATACTCATCAGACAGACGATCTCCTCCAAAGTGATGTACCTATCCGCAATTCTACTGATTTTGTCTCTGATCAGCACCACGTCCAGCGTTCAGCGAAGCTCCCAGCCTTTGCGGTATTCTTTGCTCAGGTACTTTTCCGAAGACGGGCTGTTGGTAATCTTTCCTGTCGACGGATCGTATGCAATCGTGACGCCGCTTCTGTAG
>JBKDRW010000296.1:0-3004 GCA_046341255.1 Planctomycetota bacterium | reverse complement strand
CCGGCAATGACAAAGAAAAATCGACGCTGTCTGATGTGATTGGGATCTTCGTTGTTGTTTTGCTGTGCTCAGGCTTTGGAAATCCTTCCGCGGAGTCAAAGACCGCAACATACAGCGTCGAGGACTCGTGTTTCAGCCCAGAGACATGCAGGGACAGAGTTCGCGTCGATTCCGCAGGGACCTGCGGTGATGACGCTGCCGCATGCTCCCCCGTCAGGTTTTCAGCCATCGCGACATTCGGTGACGGTTTTTCATCCGCAGTTCTCAGATAACCCGGCAATGGCGCCACACTTTTCAGAGATCCTGAAGCCTGCGCCACCACCGGTGCGCTGCTGTCACAGTAAATCAGAACCCCGACCGCAAGACAGATGACAGACAACAACATGACGACTGGATTCAGATATCTCATGATCGTATTTTCTGGCCTGGCTTCTGAATCAAAAAACTCCGGACGCCCGCTATCCTCGTTTCCAGCGTCCGGAGAACAACAACGTCAAAACACCCAGTACGAAAGAACTTCCGAGCAGAACAGCAACTTCGTTTTGCAGGCTTGTTAACGGAGACTGAAACCAGAACACTTTCTGATATCCATCCAATGCCCATGCATTGAATGTCCATCGTCCGATCTCTTTCATCCGATCGCTCATGGCAAAGCGAGGAATCATACTGCCACCAACAGCGGACATACTCAGAATAATGACGACGGAGACAGCATTGAGTTGTGCTCGAGATCTGCACAATGTGGCCAGCAGCATTGCAAAGCTGGCCGTCGCCGCTGCTGTACTGAACGTCATAATGCTGAATCCGACGACGTGTTCTGCAAGCTGAATTTTGAAAACAAGTTCCGCCCAGACGAACATCACGGTGATCTGCAAACATCCCAGCAGCAGAATCCCGAGCCATTTCCCCCCCACGATATGGAACAAGCCCGCCTGACTGACCAGAATACGATCGAGTGTGCCCGACTCTGCTTCTTCCAGCAGTGCAGCCGCGTTGCCGGTGGCAGAGAACAGAAGAAATAAAACCGCGATCCCGGCGGCATACATGGCGATCCGAGGATTCTCCTGAGTGGCCGCCTGAGGGTTGAGAACGCTGATCTTGACCGTATCTGAAACTTCGCGTTGTAGCGTGTTCGCAGGCGTTTTTTTTGACCGTTCTTCGGCAGCCTCGCTCGGTTTCGGCATTGCGATATCCCGCGCTCCGGGAACCTCGGAATCGCTTTGGCTCCCTATGACACCCACCGAAACATCCTCAGGCCACGGACTTTGCAGGGTATCTTTGAAGATCTGCGATGGATCTTTCACAGGCTCAAAGTACTGAACGTCACCCGTGGATGTGACCGCACCTGCCGGCAATAGCGGCGGACGGTCATCACCCTCTGCAGCATTCCCCGGTCTGATTCCGTGAGAGTCGCCGCGCCCACGCATTGATAGGGCCGACGAATTCGCGTTCAAAAGCCGTTCGGCAACCGAAGCTGCCTGCCTTTGGGCGAAGAAGCCGTTAACAACCGATGTCACCATGGCCACCGCCATCGGATTCTGACCATCCGTCACCAGCGTCACTGCACATGGGACGGACTCCAAGGAATCAGTATATCGCGCCGGAAAGCTTTCCGGGAGTCTGATGATCAGGTCATATTTTCCGGATCTCTGAGCCTCAGCGATGATCGCTTCCACCGTGGTCTCGTCGACGTGCTCATCTTTTTTCGCCGGATCCCGTTCCGAATCGTGATTCTGATTGACCCGCGGGGTGTCTTCGATGAGCGAAGAGCACTGCAGCGTCTCATTGGTTTCAAGAAACCCTCGTAACTCGAGACTTAATGCGGTTTCGCGAGCCGCAATCCAGCCTGTTCGCAGTTTCTTGTCACTGCCAGTGGCGATTCCCCTGCTGAAGATCCCCGCAAAGATACTGAAGAAGACCACGGGCATCACGAAGACCAGCAACAACTCCAGAGGGTTGTTTCGCAACCGAAGAAACAGAACACGAAGGATTGTCAGGATCATTCCCGCAGACTCCTTCCCGTCAACTCGAGAAAGACGTCCTGCAATCCGTAACTGCGAACATCGATCCGACTGGGCTCCTGATCAAGCTGTTTCAGCACGGACAGAACCTGCGGCAGTTCCCTCATCGACGCCAGCGAACATGTTGCTGTCGTTCGTGGTTCATCAAAAGCAAATGACGCAAGGGGTTTCGAGCAGGGACGGTCGAACTTCAGAATCACCCGATGTGGCTGTCCAACGGTTCTGCTGACAAGCTCATTCAACGTGCCATCAGCCACGATCGTGCCGTGAGCCATCACCACGATCCGATCACACCGAGTCTCCACCTCCTCCAGTTGATGGGTCGTCAGCAGCACTGCCGCTCCATCCGCAGTCAACTGCAGCAGCATCTCATAAATGCGTTCACGGCTTTGCGGATCAACGCCAACCGTGGGTTCATCAAGCAGCAGAATGTCCGGATCGTGCAGCACACTGCAGGCAATATTGAGACGCCGCTGCATGCCTCCCGATAGAGTCTTCGTCAGCGATCGCGTGCGATCCTTGAGGGCAGCCCATTCCAGTACTTCCTCAATCCGATGTTTCAGCGCTCGTCCTCTGACACCTTCCAGCCGTCCAAAAACTTCCAGATTCTGCTGCACCGTCAGATCCGGATACACGGCGAGGTTCTGAGGCACAAGACCGAGGCGAATGGGTTCGGCATGGTACGGCTGGTCGTCGTCCGCATGATCAAACGGGTGTCGAATGATCTTTCCGGAGTCCGGCTTCAGCAGCCCACTGATGCAGCGGATCATAGTCGTCTTGCCGGCCCCGTTGGGACCGAAGAAACCGAGCAGTTCGCCAGGGCGAAGCTCCAGTGAGATTCCCTTTAGCGCTTCACGTCCGCGGTATGTCTTGCGAACGTTCTGAAGCGTTAAGACCGGAGAAACGGTATTGTCCGGAGACTCCGTCATGATGCTGCCATCTCATAACTTCGCTGACGCCACTGCACACCCTTGCCCTGGGAC
>JBKDRW010000295.1:0-5388 GCA_046341255.1 Planctomycetota bacterium | reverse complement strand
GTTTATGACTTTGGGGACCGATTGCTGTTTGTGGCTTCGGACCGCATCAGTGCATTCGACCACATCCTGCCGAATGGGATTCCTCGTAAAGGTGAAGTTCTTACTCGCCTGAGCCGTTTTTGGTTCAGTCATCTGGCGGTTCGGCACCACTTTTTGTCCTCGGATCTGATCACATTGCATTTGCCCGCCGGTATCGATCTCTCGGATCTCGAGTCTCGCAGTATGGTTGTGATGAAGACCGAGGTCATCCCCGTCGAATGTGTCGTGCGTGGATACCTCGCGGGGTCCGGGTGGAAGGAGTACCAGAAAACTCAATCCGTCTGCGGTATTTCCTTACCTCCGGGCCTTGTGGAAAGCAGCCAGCTGGCGGAGCCAATTTTTACACCGGCGACGAAAGCAGAGTCCGGACACGACGAAAACATCAGCTTCACTCGAATGTGTTCCATCATCGGAACTGAACTGGCAACAAAGTTGAAGAAACTCAGCCTTGAGGTATATCAGCAAGGTTGCCAGCATGCTTGTACCAAAGGCATTCTGATCGCCGACACCAAGTTTGAGTTCGGCGTGAAAGATGGCGAAGTCATTCTGATCGACGAGGTTATGACCCCGGACAGTTCTCGCTTCTGGCCGGCCGACGAGTACGCTCCGGGACGTGGTCAGGCTTCGTTCGATAAACAGTATGTTCGCGATTGGCTGGAACGCTCCGGATGGGACAAAAACAGCCCACCACCATCGCTTCCGGATGACGTGATTGAACGTACTTCGCGTCGATATATCGAAGCCTTTGAGCGGCTGACTGATGAGGTCTTCTGAAAAGGATGCTGGCCGCCTCGAAATGGCAGACTTGTCACAATCGATACAGTCGGCTTGGTGGAATTGCAGGCAGCGTTGGTTCGCAGAAACGTTGCCTTTCATCCGTCATGATCGGCCGTATTCCGCCGGACTTTTGTCGATGCATGGAATTCTCTGAGCCCGGAATCTGGTTCGCTGTAGGATGATCTGCTTCAGGGCACGTTCTCGATGCACAGTCGTGTCTTCAGGGGCCGGCGGGGCTGATCACCGGCGTGGTGACGCAGAAACGGAACAGACTCATGAGATTGTTGATCACTGGCGGCGCTGGATTTATTGGAAGTCACATCGCGGACAAAGCGTTATCGGCCGGCTGGGCTGTTGCCGTTGTGGATGATTTGAGCAGCGGACGCCGTGAGAATGTTCCGACCGGCGCTGAGTTTTTCGAAGTCGATATTCAGAACGCTGCTGCTCTGGATGGGGCTTTTGCGAGGTTTCAGCCGACGGCCGTCAGTCATCAGGCAGCTCAGGCCAGCGTGTCGGTCAGTGTTCGCGAGCCTCAGCGAGATGCTTCTGTGAATATTCTGGGTTCACTGAATGTGCTGCAGTCGAGTGTTCGCCACAAGGTTGGGCACGTTGTCTTCGCAAGCACTGGCGGAGCAATCTATGGTGAAGTCCCGGAGGGAACTCGGGCATCGATATCGACGACACCAGTTCCTGTCAGCCCTTACGCCTGCAGCAAGTTCGCAGTTGAAAAGTATCTGGAGTGTTTTCGTTGCGAGCACGCGATGAACTACACCGTGCTGCGATATGCAAACGTTTACGGTCCGCGGCAGGATCCACATGGTGAGGCTGGTGTTGTTGCGATCTTCTGCAATCGTATGATCGCGGGTGACACGGTGAACGTGTTTGCTCGCAAAACGACCGGAGACGAGGGATGCGTCCGGGACTATGTTTTTATTGATGATGTGGTCAAAGCAAATATAGCTGCATTGGAGGGAAAGATTGCAGACCGCATTCTTAACGTGGGAACAGGCCGTGAATCCACGACGCTGCAGCTTGCTCAGATCCTGCAGAAGGCGTTAGGCAGTTCATCAAAGATTGAATTTGGTGATCGCCGTGCAGGAGACGTCGAGCGTTCGCTGCTGAATGCTGATCGGCTGGTGGAATTGCTCGGGCCCGTTGTCCCGGTTGAACAGGGGCTTGAGCGAACTGCAACATGGTTCTCCGCTCGTGCGAAAGCTCCACATTAAGCCCGCTCTGTGGCTGATGTGATTGGTGTTTGTGATACCGCCAGCCTGTTCTTTCGCCAGTAAAATCGTAATTCAGGCAGTCTGGCAATCAGATCTTCGCCTCTGCGGGTTTTGGCGAGAGTTTTGTGATTCGCAAATGCCGATCGTAGTGTGCGGTCGCAACCTGTATGCCATCCGGATGCAGGTCCATGTCCCGTGCCAGACCCGGTAACTGGAAGCGATGAAAATCTTTATCGGTGTCGGTCTTCCAGAAGATCAGCCACCCGCCACTGCCTCCCCCGGAAACTCCCATCAGCGTTCCGTCGGACAGCCATCGCAGACGCCAGATGACGCCCTGAGTAATTCCTTCCGCGATCTGCTGCTTCGGTGCACCCGGGTTTTCGAGGCTGAATAACAGCACGAGCGGTTCATGGACGGCGCCAAGCGGATTCGACGCTTTGTGCAGCCCTCCTGCCGCCAGCCATTTGCCGTCCGAACTGACTGCGATTGTTCGCACCCCACCGAAATCTACCTGCTGGCCTCCGTTGTAAGAGTACAGAGCGGCGGCATCGAATTTCTGGACTTCCTGTCCGGTCTCCGTATTCCATTGACGAATGACGCCTCCGAGATCTCCGCTGAAAATCGATTGGCCATTCGGATGGAAGGCCACGGACCAGACATGCTTTTCGTGGCCTGCGATCTCGCGGATTGCAGTTCCGTCGGACAGATTCCAGAGACGAACCATTCGATCATTTCCGCCGCTGACAATCCGGGTTCCATCGGGGCTGGTGTCAATAGAACGAATCCACTGTGTTCCATGAGCCACAATCGAACGCAGGAGAGTTGGTGATTCGTCGAGTGCCGACCACCACGAGAGTTTTCCATCGCAGCCGCCGCTGACCAGAATCTTCCCATCGTTTGAAAATGTCAGGGCAGACACCCATGTGGAATGTCCGCCGGACAGATTGACCTTCTGGCCGTCTGACACGCGAAAACGTTCGATGATGTTGTCTTCCGAACCGCTGAACACAAACTGGCCGGTTGGTTCAAATCGACATGCGATCAGCGGGCGATCATGCGGCCATTGAGCAGCAACCCATGCAGCTTTGGGGTCAGCGGATTCCGGAAACGTGGCCATGGCGATCTTCCGAAAAGGTGGTGGGATCTCTGCAGGAAATCTCGGCGCGACTCAGACGCCGGCGGCTCGTCAGTATGAGCTGAACACGGCCGTGATCAAAGCCCACCAGTGCCCGGGAAAAAAAAAGACTCTCATCGGATCTGATGAGAGTCTTCAGGAAGCTGAGAATTTCCGGTTTCTGTGTCAGCCGAATTCCGGACGACGTCGATCCAGTTGCTCTTTGAGCCGAGCCACGATACTGGAGTGCATCTGACTGACGCGAGACTCTGACAACCCGAGAGTGTTGCCGATTTCCTTCATCGTCAACTCTTCGTAGTAGTACAGAATGATGATCAGCCGCTCGTTTCGATTCAGACCTTTGGTCACGAGCTTCATAACATCCGTCTTCTGGATGCCGCACGTCGGGTCCTCGCAGCGAACATCTTCGACGACATCCACTTCGCGGACATCCTTGTAGCTGTCCGTTTCGTACCATTTCTTCTCAAGGCTGACCAGATTTACAGCGCTGGCCTCGGCTTTAAGTCGTTCGAATTCATGAATCGAAAGGCTCATCTGCTCGGCAATTTCCGCTTCGGTCGGCGGACGGCCGACGCGGGCTTCAACGACCTTGCGTGCTGCTTCGACTTTGCTGGCCTTGCTGCGAACCAGACGCGGAACCCAGTCCATCGTTCGGAGTTCGTCGAGCATGGCACCACGAATTCGCGGTACACAATATGTTTCGAACTTGACGCCTCGATCCATATCGAAGGCTTCAATTGCATCCATGAGTCCGAACACGCCGGCGGACATCAAGTCGTTCAGATCAACACCTTCGGGCAGTTTTGCCCAGACTCGCTCGGCGTTGTACCTGACCAGCGGCAGATACCGCTCCATGAGACGGTTCCGCAGTTCCTGATTTGTCTGGTCTTTCTTGTATTCGATCCAGACCTCAGAAACATCTTCACTGACCTTCGTAGCCATTCAATCCTCCATGACGAACAGCAGACGCACTGTGTCGACAGTTACTTGTATCAGTCCCTATCGGCATCCGTTGGCCTGAGCGTCAATAAAACCCCTACAACAGTCATGGTTCGATCGAACTTGCGTGAAATGGAAATCATCCTTGATTTCGACTCATGCTGATCCGAACGCTGCTGCCGGGCTTTACCGAGCCGACCGTGCATCGCACGTTTCTGTTGCTGTGTTTTCCATGTGGCCTGAAAAGAGCGAATTTCTGAGTCCCTTCCCTGCGGCGACAACTGCAGAAAAGCGACATCCGATTTCAAACAGAAAGCTGTCAACATGACAGTGCAACCTGACGTGAACCAGTCCGGTTCCGTACGAGTCACATGGTCACAGTGCGCGGCTTCTGCTGCTCTGATCCAGGCGTGACGAGAGTCTCAAACTGGTGAAGTCACCCGTGTGAGAATCAGACAACCTCGAATCGCCTCAGTGCTCCACCAGAGCCCCTCAGCGGGCGGACGTTGCGTGAGGGGTGATATCGCAGGCGATTCCAGAGTGTCCAGACAGATGAAACACCGAATTCCGATCTTTCTTCACGATTTGCATGTCTTCGGCATTTTCAACCGAACGCGGAATCTGAAGTCGGCAGAAAGATCCTCCGATGCCGTTTGATGCTCGCCAGTCGGTTCCCACGAAATGCAGAATCTGCAGAAGTCAACGCATTGCGATGACAAGACCAGACCTTCATCGCATCCTGTATCAGATCAAGACCGCATCCATAACGGTTGCGTTTCACAGACTTCAGGATCCTGCTGCTCCAATGTCAATCAGGATGCGGATCTTGCAGGATTTTTCGGACTTTTTCAGTGTTCTTCAAGCTCGTCGAACGACCTGTCGTGTGGCCAGTGCGGAAGACTCTGCCATCCATCGCCGAGCCGTCTCAAGGGCAAAATCAGAGTTCGACTTTGAAGCATCCTTCAACCAGTTGGCCACCGAGTCTCTCACATTCTTTGATGGATCGGCCCTTAGCGACTCCAGCAGAACCAATTCTGGCGATGGACTTTGTTCAGATCTTCGAACTGCTGGCACCAGATGCTTCGTGGTCGAATTGTTTTGCAGACAAACCGTCGGATTGAATCCGTCAAATGCTTCGTCCATGGAATCAGGTGTTTCCTCACGATCTGCAGATCTTCTGAAATTCGCAGACGAACAGCCGCGCTATTCCTCGAACTCCCATGCTGCCGTCTGTGGCAAACGGTGGCACCCATCGAAGCTGTTCGGCAAAGG
>JBKDRW010000294.1:0-8655 GCA_046341255.1 Planctomycetota bacterium | reverse complement strand
CCCTCGTCGCGGTCCGTTCTGGCCACACCTTCGCCCCGAAAGATTCTCAGGCCGTGACTGCGAGCAATGAGCTCTCGCCGTGTCATCCCGAGCGGTGCATGCGGCCATGCTTCGGCTCGCTCTTCAAAGTCGAAAAATACCGGCACAACACGCATCATGTAGTTCCAATAACTCGGATGATCCGTCTGAAGCACCAGACGCCCCCCAGCCTTGAGAGCTCGGTGCACCAGCATCAGGAATTCCGGTGTGATCAATCGAAGCCCCACCTGATCCTGTCGATAGTACGGTTGAGGGTGGTAGCAGTGAATCTCGCTCACCGAACCAGGCAGCACATGATGCATCAGGAGTTCTCGACCGCCGATGACGGCCCATCGAGTGTTCGACAGACCTCGCTGATTTCCACGGCGCGTCGCATATCGGATCACCACCGGCAGAATATCGACGCCCAGATGATCCGTGTCCGGACGAGCCACCGCGCTGACCAGTGTTGAGCGACCGTTGCCACAACCAATGTCAATCACGATCGGAGCAACACGTTCAAAGAGTTGAGGCCAGTTCAACGGTCCCGGAGCAATCTTCTTCAGAGCCGTTCGGGCCCATTGAGATTCACAAAGAATACGTCCGGGGATCGGCACGCCGAATTCCGATTCGACCCCGTCGTTTCTAAGCGCTTCGTCTGAAACCTTCTGTGCGACAAAGCCCGACCTTAGCGATTCCGAATCTCCCGCGGACTCAACTGTCATGCGATTCACAGTTCCTTCCGGAACGTGACAAGCCGATCATTCAGTTCGAATCGGGCTGACGTAAACAAATCGATCCCGACCTTGTTCGTGGAATCCACATGGGTTTCAACCAGCTCAATCATCTCGCCACGCAGACGGCGGCAGATCTCCAGCACCAGCGCCAGAGCAAATCCGTGACGACGCTGATTCTCCGGCACGAAGATTTCACGAATACCGACGCTACGCACACCCCATTTGGGAATAAACAAATCCATGCCCACAATCTGACCGGACGCCACAACTTCCGAAGTGTCATTCTCCTGCAATTCAAACCTGAGCGAATCAAGATGCCCGAATCGTACGAACCACCACCACGTCTGACGTTCCGGTCGATCTGTGATCACCAGTTTGAGATGCCTGCGATGTCGCAACAGCTTGGCATTCACCGGATCGCGACTCTGCAACAGATCACGCCGCATCACAAAAATTTCGGCATCCGGCACGTAGCCCAATGGCTCAAAGAACAACTTCCATGGCGAGGCTTTCGCGCAAAATCCGGATGGTTCCAGACCCCCATAAATGCCGCAGTAGAACGGGTTCTTGCCTTTTCCACCGCCCGCCATGACGGTCTTCGATCCCCGCTCTCTCAGGTATTCCTCGGCTTTGCGAACAAGCTGAGTTCCAATCTTCTGGCGACGAAAATTGGGATGGACCATCAGGGCTGAAATCACGCCCTGAGATGCATCGAGTCCCGTCTGGGACTCGTTGACGGCAAATCCGGCGTGGACAAATCCGACGATGCGCCGATCTTCCTGCTGCGCGACGATCAGGCCATGTCGATCAAAATAGGGCTGCGAACATGAAAACAATTCGAAGATGTCGCAGGAGAAACCCTCTGCGGCGTTTCGCCCCAGTCCGCAGGAGTGCCACAACTGGTGCAGTTTGGGGGGATCAGAATTGTGGAAGGAGCGAAACTGCACTTTGACCATCCCAGCCGCAGTGAGTGCCGGCCGATCGAATTTCGCGGATTTGATGACCCAATGGTCGCAGCAACCAACTTTGATCAGTCGCCGAGACCAGATCAGATCGAGGGCATTCGACTAAACCGATCGTTCCGAGAGCAGCTTTTCGCGCTCTCGGCACGAACATGAAGTTCGAAAATCCTGTCGCATGACGACTGGAAATCACGAATCTAGCCGACGTATCCTATTCGAGCAAGGTGTTCGCTGTTTTCCTGCGAAAAGGTTTTCAGGATCGGAACGATTGATTTCCCACCCCCGTTCCTCGCTGAGGTTGTCAAATTGTCAAGTGGCGGGAATAAGAAGTCGATCGAACGTGGATAGAACAATGCCGAATGGCGGTTCATGGTGCTGTCAGGCATGAGAGGCCTCGCAAAAACGCTGATCAGGAAAAACCTCCGACAACTGTCGGTCAACTCCCGGCTCGGAAGTCAACATGTTGTGGACAGATCGTGAATTGACCGCGTGGCTGGACGAACTGCTTCCGGCAACTCGAATGGCTGAACTTGAAACTCAGCTGCGCACGGACAAGTCGCTGCAGGCTCGAGTCTCGCAAATCATTCGTCACAGGGACCAGGGAGGGAATTCCATCGGCGAAGTCTGGCAAAGAGGGCGACTGAGTTGTCCCACAAGAACCGAGCTTGGGGGCTTTCTTCTCGGCACCCTGACGTCCGATGCGATCAGTTACATTGAATTTCATCTTCACACAGTCGGTTGTCGGGTTTGCCACGCCAATCTGAATGATCTTGAAGAACAGTCAACGCAGTCAGACCAGGTACCTGGAAGACGTCGCAAATTCTTTGAATCATCTGCAGGACTGCTGAAGAGTGAAGGCGATGCAGGACCGTTTCTGAAATAGCTGACGGATTCTGATGCCCCATGTTTCGACTTCTCGCCTTCCATCACGGCCGAAGACTGGATCGAGAGTTCATCCTCGTGACCGATAGCAGCTACGTGCTGGGTCGCGCGACAGATGTCGGGCTGCAAACCACGTGGGACGAGCGGATCTCCAGACGCCATGTCGAAATCTCTGTCTCAGATCACGGGGTGGAGATCACAAGATTGACCGATGCGTCAAATCCCGTTTATGTTGACGGCGGAGAGGTTGCTGCAGCCTCCTTGACATCCGGGCAGTCCTTCGTGATCGGAGCGTCGCGTTTTGAACTGCAGCAGGTGACTCAGACGGATTCGCCCGGGCACCAGCCGGTGCAGCAGCTTCAGATCGATCGCCAGCAGCTTCAGCGGGTGCGTTACGACGATGCGGCGAAGCGTATCGAAGTCCTGACCAGCCTTCCTTCCGTCATTCGAGAGTCCGGCGTTGAACGCGATCTGCACATTCGACTGGCCAGCCTCCTGCTGGCAGGAATCTCGAATGCCGACGGTGTGGCCATCGTGGGACTGTCGGACAGCCAGAAACCCCGTGTCTTTCACCAGGAACAGCGATTTGAAACCGGTGTGCTGATGCAGCCGAGCGTTCGTTTGATCTCCAACGCAATGGAAGCCCAGTCCACCATTCTGCATGTCTGGGATCAGACCAGTGAGATCAGTCCGCAATATACTCAGGTGGCTGGCTTTGGCTGGGCGTTCTGTACTCCGTTTGCCGATCTGAACGGTGACCGTGCTTTCTACATTACCGGACGCAGCGGTCAGGAAAGTGCTGAAGCCGGCGAACGTCGACTGCATGCGGATATCAAGTTTACGGAATTTATCGCGGACATTGTCGGTTCCCTCCAGCGACAGCGGCGTCTCGAGCGGCAGCAGTCGGGCCTGCGTCAGTTCTTTTCACCGCCCATTCTTGAGGCACTGGGACGGGATCTTGACACATCACTTCTGGAACCTCGTGAGTGTGATGTCACGGTCCTGTTCTGTGACCTGAGAGGTTTCAGTCATCGAGCCGAAGAAGAATCAAACAATCTGACCGGGCTGCTCGAACGTGTCAGCCTGGCCCTGGAGGTGATGACCAGTCAGATCCTGCGATTCGGCGGCGTCACCGGCGACTTCCAGGGTGATGCCGCTCTCGGTTTCTGGGGCTGGCCGATCGGTTCTGACGAAGCGCCGCTGAATGCCTGCCGTGCCGCACTGGCGATTCGAGAAGCCTTCAGCGAAGCTCAACAAGACCCACATCACCCCCTGAAAGACTTCGAAACGAGTATCGGCATCGCTCATGGGCGAGCCGTTGCGGGAAAAATCGGAACACGCGAGCAGGTCAAGGTCACCGTATTCGGACCGGTGGTGAATCTCGCGAGCCGGCTCGAAAGCATGACGCGGGAATTGCACGTTTCGATTCTGATTGACGAATATCTCGATCAGCAGGTTCGACAAAAACTGTCGCCGTCCGAAGGGCGAGTCAGGAGACTGCTTCAGGTCTTGCCCTACGGAATGGATCGTACTCTGCTTGTCAGCGAACTTGTTCCTTCGACCGAACGCCTGCCGCTGCTCACCGATCAGCATCTGGCGGATTTTGAACGAGGTGTGACGTCATTCATCGCCGGACAATGGTCCGAAGCCTGGAAATTTCTGCACCGGATGCCAGCCGAAGACCGCGCTCAGGATTACCTGTCCATGCTGATCACTCAGCACGACCGAAAAGCACCACCGGACTGGGATGGCATCGTGCGAATGAAAAAAAAGTCGTCATAACCCGAAGATCGCAGCTCCCGTTTTCACTCAGAGCGACGCTTCTTTCTGGCTGTTTTCTGAGGCTTCCCGTCGGGATTCTCCTTCGCCTTCTGCCGTGCGTTATGGTCAATCGCCCTGATCAGATCGACAATCGATCCCGTCAACTGCCGGCCAGCTTCTTCCTTATCCGGGTTGCTGAAACTTTGAACCATGCCAGCAATTGCCCCCGGAACGGCAGGAGATGTTTCGGTGTGCTGAGCCGGGGCAATCCCGTTCAGCAATCCGGCCGCAAACTCAGCGGGAAGTTCAAGTTTTGGTTTCGATACCGTTCCCTTCACTGCCAACTGAATCGGCTCCGCCGTAAGCTGCGAAATAAAGGACATCACGGGCCGATTTGCCGGCGCAACGCTGGGAACCTTCACGCCAAGCCTGAGGTCCAGTGATTCATCCAGCGAGATGGTTCCCGATGAGGTGACACGCAATTCCTCAGCCAGATCGGGCAGCAGAAATACCATGCTGTCATGGCGAATCCCGGTTTCTGAAATCTCAAAGCTCACCTCGCAATTCCTGACGACCTCGATCCGGTCAGGCACGGTGGTTCCCGTTGCTCCGCCGACAAGAATCGCCAGTTGACTGATCCACTCTTCCTTCAGCCGAGCCTGGAGCGAATGAAACTCCGCGCGACCTCGAATCGGAAACGGAGCTTTCGCTTCGCCCTCGAGCGGAATCTGAACTGTATCCACCCAGACGGAAGCAGCCCCACTGACCGTCGTGGACTGTGACAGCACCGGGGCAATCAGAGCCA
Organism: Planctomycetota bacterium; assembly: GCA_046341255.1. Lineage (GTDB taxonomy): Bacteria > Planctomycetota > Planctomycetia > Planctomycetales > Planctomycetaceae > SXXK01. Next base: position 3,490 of record JBKDRW010000294.1, on the reverse strand, counting down.
GATTCTGCTCAGTGTGGGCCTCTGACAGCGACTCGTGATCGAAAACCTGTGTTGCATCAACAGTCAGCGTTCTTCGTCCGTCCGGCCCTGGTCCAACACGTCCGGTCACATCGAGCTTTGAAACGTCAACGATCGGCAGCTTACGCCACGGCACATGGACCACAACCTCACCATCCATGATTTCAAAGTTCAGACGCGACCGAGAAGGCCGCTGCGAGAACTCAGGCCACTTCCCACTCGCGTCGACGTTCACTTCGAATCTCGGTTCGACCAGCGTCAGCCGCCCGACCTCATCAGGTTCTGTCAGAAACCCAAGCATCCCTTTGGATGTTCGCAGTTCCTTCACCAGACAGACGATCCGATTCTCCGGATCCCGGATCTGCACGTCGTGAAACGTGAGAGGCGTAAACCACCCTCCGGAGGCTGCCGTTGCAGCGGCGGTCAGGGGGGTGTCAGCGAACGGCTGACCAATCACTCGATTTCGCATCGATGTCTGCAACAATGCAGGCGGAAGGAAACCAAGTCCGACCATCAGCATCGCCACCAGAGTTGACGATGCCACCATCGCTCGACGCCAGTTGCGCTGCTTCGGCAGTACTGCAGAATTCGATTGAGGTTTGTGTTCGACTTCCATTGTCTGATCTCCCAGGAGCCCAACGCTCAAACACTGGCCGGATAAGAGTCTCGACCGCCCAAGCGCCTTGAATCATAGTCACCGTAGTGCGTCGAGTCACGAGGCGAGTTGAAGACCGCGGCAAATCCGTTGCGCAGCCAAGTTGCCAGGTCGATCACACCCTTGCGAGGCATCAACAAAAAAACGATGGCAAGCCTTTGGCTAGACGTCGCCCCACCCTGCTCCCCACCGATCCGTATCGACAGTCCCGGAACGATAAATCTGTTCAGTAGAATCAGCAGAACTCCTCGGCCCTGTCACACACTGAACCACGAAACCACCAGAGCCCCCAACTCTGCCTGTCTTGCCCTGACAATTGCAGACGCGAATCGGGTCATCAGCGACAGCAGTGCAAGTCGTGGGGGGGATCTCACAGACTCCGTGTTGGAGTTGATCCTGAAGCCAATGCCCCTGTTCTTCGAGAGTTGCTCAGCGAAAAACGGGGCGCCGTGCAGGAAGCACAGGATGTGTTGACGATTTGCTTGTGAGCGAGGCGCCTTACTTCTCGCCCTTCTGGAAATCGCCGGCCTGAACAATAAAGAGTCTTTTGGGATCAAGGTGTTTTTTGATCGCCGCGTTCACGTCAGCAACGGTCAGCTTGCTGACCCTGCTTTCAAAATCAGCGACAAACTTCATGTCACGGCCTACGAAGGCATACGCCTCCAGCATCGAGACCAAAGAACGGTCTTCGGTTCGTCCCACCTGTTGCTCCTGAAGGTAGCCGGTGACAGCGGCTTTCAGTTCTTCCTCGGTGATACCGTTATCCACGAGCTTTTGCAGTTCATCCTGAATCGCGGCATGCACCTTTGGCGCGTTTTCAGGATTGGAGATTGCGAAGATGAACAGAGTCGTTCGCTCATCGACAGCCGACGGCTGAAGGCTGGACTGGACCGTATACGAGAGACCTTCCTTCTGCCGCACACGGTCACCCAGACGAGACGACAGACCGCTGCTTCCCAGAATAAAGTTGCCCATCGCCAATGCTGGATAATCGGGGTGGTCATCCTTCATCGGGATCGTCATAGCGGCAATGTAAGCAGCATTCGCTTTGTCCGGAGTGGCGATGGTTTCCAGTTGCCCCTCCTGATTATCCACAGACTGTCGGGCAATCCGCTCGAATGGCACGTCGGATTTCCAGCCTTGCGTGAACTCATCCACGACTGGCACGACCGATTGAGGATCAAAGTCACCAATGATCGTCAACTCCCCAACCGAAGACCCAAGCATCTTCGTATACAGAGCTTTCAACTGATCAACGTTGATCGACTTCAGGATTTCAACTTCCTCAGTCGGTGAGTTCACATAACGAGGATCATCAGGCTTGTAGGGAGCCAGTTTCTTTGAGACAGCCGACATGGCCAGCGCGATAGGATCCGTTGCCTGCTGAGTGATGCCCGCGATCTGTTCTTCGCGAAGGATCTCAAGCTCTTCCGCCGGAAACGTGGGATTCCGCAGCACTTCCTGAACGACGCGCAGAACCGCACCAAGATTTTCCCGGGATGTCTGAACCGTGACAGAAAGGGTGCCCGGCTGTCCGCTGACGCTCATCTGAGCACGATAGTTGTTAAGTTCATCAGTGATCTGCTGACGAGTCATGTTCTTCGACCCGCGACTCAGCATCTGCGGCATCAGTTCTGCTGCAACGCCCTGTCCAGTCAGTGCCTCAAGGTTGCCGTAACGCACGTTAATCTTCATCGTCACAATTGAACCGCGAGTCTTCTTCGGCAGCAGCGTCACCTTGATGCCCGACGTCAGAGTTGACCGCTCGAGCCGCTGCTCAATTGCCAGAGGGTCGGTATCGAATTCCTCACCCTGAGCCACATCGGAACGGCCCTTGTAGTCTCCGATCATCTCCGCCAGATTGGGCGTTGGCGGAACCGTGGCTCGCTCCGGGGCGGCTGTGGGTTCAAAGATCCCGGCCGTCCGATTGGAAGGGATCAGATACTGCTTTGCGACTCGCGTCACATCATCCGCAGTGACTTTCTCGAGTCGGTCCCGGTGAATGAAGAACAGCCGCCAGTCACCCTGCGCGGCCCAGTCGCTCAGCTCAATCGCCACGGCCTGCGAGCTTGCCACCTGCAATTCTCGCTGACGCAGCAGTTCCGCTCGTGCACGCTCAACTTCATCGGGGCTGAAGGGTTTCTCTGCCGCGCTTTCGACGGCTTCGATCAGAGAGGTCATCAGCGTGGGACCATCCGTTCCCTGAGCCGCTTCACTCATGAATAGCAGGATACCCGGGTCGTGCAGAGCAAATGCCATCCCGTAGGCTCCTGCCGCAATCTTGCGTTTGACCAGGCCCTCGTACAGACGTCCGGCAGGCTCGCTGGTCATCACGGTCTGAAGGATGTCGATGGCTCCGTAATCCGGATGGCCACCGCTGGGAACGTGGTACATCACGCCGGCCATCGGAACATCGCCAACACGCCGCATAGTGACCAGTTTTTCGCCGTCCTGCGTCGGCTCTTCCGTGTAGGTTCGATCCAGTTCACGTTCTGGCTTCGGAATGGCTCCGAAATGCGTCTGGATCAGCTGCAGTGCTTTCCTGGGATCAAATTTTCCGGCAACAATCAACATCGCATTATCGGGCTGATAGAAACGCTGATAGAAACGTTTCAGATTGGCGACCGGTACGCGTTCAATGTCTGCCCGATTGCCGATCGTGGACCGCCCGTAATTGTGCCATTCGAAGGCTGCTGCCATCACGCGTTCCATCAGCACGTTCTGAGGACTGTTCTCTCCGCTTTCAAATTCATTCCGCACCACGGTCATTTCTGATGCGAGGTCTTCAGCTCGAATCAGGCTGTTCACCATGCGGTC
>JBKDRW010000293.1:0-2215 GCA_046341255.1 Planctomycetota bacterium | reverse complement strand
CAATGGTTTGCTGTACCTGTCGAGGGACATGGTCCTTAGTGATCGTGCGCGGCAGTTGCTGGAATCGAACAAGCAGATCAAGTGGAAGAAACAGTAGGTGCTTCATTGACTGGCGACGCTCTCCTCATCGCCTGAGTCATGCTCGTTCCACGATCAGTCAGTTGTCGATCGTTTTCAATTCGTAGCAGACCGCCTCCTCGGCGTTCCGCAGATACAGCCGGTTGCCGACCACCACCGGGTGGTTCCAGGTTTTATCATTCAATGCTGGGATCTTGGCGAGTTCCTGATGCTTGTCCGGAGATGCTCTCAACAGTACCAGTTCACCCCTCTCGCTGACGACCAGAATCAGCCCCGAGTCGGCGAGCAGGAACGCTTGCCCCTTCTCGTAGCGTCCACCTTTCCACTTTCGCTTTCCATCTTGCAGACCAATGCAGGCAAAAATCCCACTGTCGAAGCCGTAGATGTTTCCTTCGTGAACCAGAATGTCATTGTAGTCGGGCTTCATATCCCTCGATGTCCAAAGCTCTTTCGCCTGAAGTCCCTGATCTCCCGCAGTGAACTCAACCAATCGAGTTCCGGTCCCCATCCCGGCAGGAATGAGCAGCTTGTCTCCATCAATGACCTGAGCCTGGCACGCACGATATCCTTCATGCTTGAAGTTGTAGTCATAAACACTTTTTCCCGTAGCGGGGTCCAGCAGGTGGGCGCCGAGGTTGGACAATAAGCAGAGATAAGATTGACCCAGCAGGTTGATCTTCTGAACGGAACTGTACGACATCTCGCCTGCCGGTGCAGACCATGCGATTTGACCATCGTCGATCCGGAAAGCGATAATCCCCCGATCGCCGCCACCGGCCGCATGAACGATGACGACCTGATCTTCGACCCAGGGCGAACAGGAATAGCCCCACATGGGCGGTTCTTTTCGCCCGGATGCTTCTCTGACATTCACTTTCCAGATCAGCTTGCCATCAATGGCATCGAGTCGAAGGAGAAAGCCTTCGGCTCCGAAAGCATAGACAGACCCCCTGGCGAGGGTCGGTGTCGCACGAGGTCCGAGCCCTCCAAGCGATTCAAAAAAACGCGATGTGTTTGAATAATCCCAGATCGGTTGGCCCGAAGTCGCATCGTAACAAACGACCGCTTCCTGAGATTCCCGCTGTTCCTGAGTCAGGAGCCGGTCTCCTGCAAGTGCGAAGGAGCTCCATGCAGGACCAAGTCGAATGCGCCAAATTTCTCTGGGGGGATTGGTTTTCCAGTCGTCACTGAAACGAAGACCCGTTTGACGGCTCGCCCCATCCGGACCGCGGAAACCTGGCCATTCCGGAGCACGCAGTTGTGCCAGAAGTTGTGACGATTCCGCATCGGCGATGGCATCGCGTTTCGTCGCTTGCCGAATATCGCGCATCGCCAGCTGTTCGGCGGTCGGGGTCCAACGCCAATCCAGTTCAAAGGAGAAATCTCCGCGAACTCCATCGGTCCGGAGCAGCGCCGAAAACAAGGCGACAACGGCAGAAATTCCAATCGCAATCCACGTTCGGTCGAGCGAAAGTCGCCTGCCGAAAATCATGCAGCCGATCGCAAAGCCCGCGATTGCTGACGGGATGGTCATCACAGGAATGAGCATCTGCATGGAGTCGTGGCAAAGTATTCCCTCAAGCACAAGGAAACCAACCACGCCCAGAACACCAAGGATCCGTTCAAACCATCGCGCGCGACTGAATGCGACCCACCAAAGCATCACTATGAGCCCGATCAGCAATGGTCCAAACGCGGCGACAGCCCATGTGTACGATGGCCCATTTGGAATCAGGTCCGGGACAAACCGCATCAACCACATGAGAGGCAGGAGGATCAGAGGGATCCAGACCCTGAGAGGTCTCCATCCTTGCAAGGTCCGGGGATCGACTGGATGAGCAGCGGATGAGTTCTGGGCTTCCAGAGACGACTCGGTGTTCGACATCGTGAACCTTGAGATTCATGGACAGAGAGAGATCAGCGACTCCTTATCGTCGCCGAAGTCGCTCTCGCGGTCGAGACGGATTGGATGATTCCGTTCCCCAGAAACCACAATCTGGCACACTGAGTGGCCGTCGATATCTCAATTGTCCTGATCTGGGGCCGTGATGATCGAACCCGCAGCCATCGGCGAGGGAAGATTTTGGCCCGGAGTACGTGTTTTCCTCGCCTGTGGCTGTGGTCGTCAAAAAAGGTG
>JBKDRW010000292.1:0-8057 GCA_046341255.1 Planctomycetota bacterium | reverse complement strand
GCGAGGCGGCACCATTGGTCTCGATCGCAAGTCTGATCTGTCCGATGTCGCACAGTGCATGCAAGCCCGTGATCGCGTCTGTCCTCGGACAACGAATCGACGATGTGGGTGATATTCGCCGCATTGGAAATCAGGTTCGGGCCAACAGTCTGGATTTGTTGCAGGCGGATCATACGCTCTCGGGAATCGACATCGCCTTGTGGGATTTGCTGGGGCGTCGATTGAATGAGCCTGTCTGGAAACTTCTGGGCTACAAATCCTGCTTTGCCAAAACGCCATACGCATCGGTTCTGTTTGGCAGTACGGCCGATGAGACGCTGAGTAAAGCGAGGAAGATTGCGGCTCAAGGATTTCGCGCGGCCAAGTTTGGCTGGGGACCCTTTGGTCTTTCAAACGTTGAGGACGATCGTGCTCAGCTCGCAGCAGCCAGAGAAGGGCTTGGAGAAGATGGCATCCTTTTGATCGATGCGGGGACAGTCTGGAACACCGATGTGTCTGCCGCCCGCGCTCGACTCAGCATGCTCAGGGAAGTCCGTGCAACGTGGCTTGAAGAGCCATTCGTTTCGGGAGCCTTATCAGAGTATCATGCGTTGTCGCTCGAAAGTGGGTTGGTTGGAATGGCCGGCGGGGAAGGATGCCATAACTTCCATATGGCCAAACACATGGTCGACTATGCAGGGCTCAGGTATGTCCAGATCGACGCCGGCCGGATCGGTGGCATTACGATTGCCAAAGACGTGGCCGACTATGCTGCGGCAAGAGGTGTGACCTACGTCAATCACACGTTCACATCGAATCTTGCGTTATCCGCTTCGTTGCAACCGTTTGCGGGGCTTGCGTCTCATACAATTTGCGAATTTCCAACGGAACTCAAATCACTGGCCCGCGCGATGACCCAAAATCACATCATTCCCGATGAAAATGGGTTGCTGCATGTTCCCGATGCTCCTGGCCTTGGCATCGAACCGGACCTGAACGGTATTGCGCCCTATTTGGTTGATGTCGAGATCCAGGTTCGAGGCGAACGGATCTATACCACACCTCCGCTGCGATAGAATCATCCACAAAGCGAGCCACTCCCCATGCGCCGAATCCTGATCGCCGAGTGCAAGCAGGAAGTCTCCACATTCAATCCGCACTTGAGCCAGTATGCTGACTTTCGAGTCCGCTACGGTCAGGATCTGTTGAACTACCACCGCTCGGTTCGCAATGAAATCGGTGGAGCATGCAGCGTTTTCGATCAGCTCGCCGACGTTGAATTGGTTCCAGCTTACAGCGCCTGCTTTATCACTTCGGGTGGAACCCTGGCTGCTGACGCGTGGCGAAGAATTGCTCGTGAATACATCGAGTGTATTCGGTCTGCGCCGCCAGTCGATGGCGTTTACCTTTGTATGCATGGTGCGATGGCGAGCGAGGAAGAATTAGATCCGGAGGGATTTCTGATTGCTGAAACGCGGCGAGTGCTCGGTGATCATGTGCCAATCGTTGTCTCTCTGGATCTGCACGGCATACTCACGGACCGAATGATTGAACACTCCGATGCGATCGTTGCCTACCATACTTACCCGCATGTCGACTTTTTTGAAACGGGTCAAAGAGCCTCTCGCCTGCTATTGAAGATTCTTGATGGAGCTCGGCCGGTCACAGCAAAAGTGGCGATACCGGCATTGGTACGCGGCGATGAGTTGATTACTGCGACTGGGCTTTTCGGAAACAGTATACGTATTGCGCAGCAAGTGGAATCAGGTCCCCTCGGACTTTCCGCAGGGATGTTGATCGGCAATCCGTTTACAGATGTTCCTGCATTGCAGACCTACAGTTTTGTGGTAACGGATAATGATATCGAGCTTGCGGAGCGAGAAGCGATCCGAATTGCAGAGAGTTTTTGGCCTGACCGACACCGGATGAAGGTGCCGTTGGTGAGTCTGGACGAGATGGCCGCTCGGATGCTGCAACCAATTCGGGGAACGGTCGCACTGGTCGATGCGGCCGACGCGACGAGTTCGGGAGCTTCCGGGGACAGCAACGCCATCTTGAAAAAACTCGTCGAGTGCGGGTACCGAGGCAGAACGCTGCTGCCCATGGTCGATGCACCTGCTGTGCAGAAAGCCATGGTGGCCGGTGTGGGGGCAACGATTTCTGCGTTTGTGGGGGGGACACTGGATGCAGGTCGCTTTCAACCACTCGCGATCGAAGGCAAAGTCCGTCTCCTTGCTGACGGCTTGTTTTGCAGCGAGTCGTTTGGTGAAGTCTGGGATTCGGGGCCCTCAGCAGTTGTCGAATTCAAGAACTTCACGGTGGCGATCAGCAGCAGGGCGGTGAGTCTGTACGACCGATCGTTTTTCTATTCGCTTGGTCAAAACCCGCGCAGCTTTGATGCGGTCGTTGTGAAGTCGCCTCATTGCCAACACCATATGTTTGCCGATTGGTGCGAGGAAATGATCCATGTCGACGCGCCCGGCTCATCCAGCGCAAACCTTGCCGGTTTGGGACACAATCGCTGTCCTCGTCCAATTTTTCCACTCGATGACGCCGTGGAATTTCACCCAGCCGCTAAAACGTTTCGTCGAGGTTAATGTGCCGTCGGTCGGGTTCCACCTGAGACGGTCAATCCGGTGCGTCTTCAGTCACGTCAGAAATGCGGGTATTGAAAATGCAGAGCGGAGATCTGCAAAGTGAGTCGGCAGTCACCTGAAATTCGATGATTCGAGACATCATTTCAAAGTCCGCGGTCTTTGGCTGTCGGGACTCGAAGCAATCAATTGTCAGACCACATTCCTTTGCAGGTCAGACACGCCGGAGCATCTCTGGTCATTTCTTCACAAACTCACGATCAATATGAATACCTCTGCTGGAAGCTTATCAGGCCACATGGTTTCTTTGAAACACATGCTACTACGCCCCATAAGTAAAGACGTTGCTGCTGAGTCGCGGCTTCAATACGGCGAAAATTTTCGAGGCAAGTTGTTCGTCTGATCAGTATCCAGGCGTTCTGATACTACTGAGTGTGCCATGATCGGCAGGCAGCTTCTCTTTTGAAAAATTGATTGCCTAATTCTGATGCTTCATGGTTTGAATTTGCTGGTCGATCATGGCCTGCATGGCGGGGTCGGTCATTCGCTCTTTCAGTTCTTCCAGATGCCTGATCAGCATCTGATTGGCGTTGCCGAGGTTGCCGTTTCCTGCGACGCCGTGACCGATGGCGATACCGTTGCCGAACACGTTGGCATTGCCACCCTCGAAGCCGCCATTGGGTTTGCCGAATGGCATGCCCTGGAAGTTGAATCCGGCAGGCACTCTTGCGTCGGCGTATTGTTCATACAGAGCGGCCGCTTCGGGATGCTTCTTTCTGAGATCATCCAGGTTCTTCACCGTCAATTCGAGCGGTTCTTCACCGCCTGTGATGGAAACAAAGAGCTTTCCGCCGGCAAGTTCCTGGATGCTGGTTTCTCGCCCGCCTTCTTTGACATGAATGGATCGAACGCCGTTGACACTGGAGACGGAGACGCTTCGATTCCTCTGACCGCCGCCTGCGAACTCATTGCCCGGGTTGTCCCAGCCTTCAAACGGCTTAATGCCATCCAGTTCCTTACTGTTCAGAGCCAGCTTTGCTCGATCCGCCGTGGAAGGCTGTTCGCTCTCGCTGAGCATCTGCAGCGTCACTCGGGCGGCATCTTTCGTGTCTTCATCCTTTGACTGAGCGAGTTTCGCCAGCACGTCAATGGATTTTTCAATCGTCTCACGCCTGCCCGACAAGGCCGCTTTGGCCAGCGCGGGAATGGCGGCCTTGCCCATGCCCAGCAGCTTCTTCTGCGCCTGCTGACGTTTAGTCAGCCGTTCATGGTCGAGCTCCGCCACAAGTTCGTCGATTTCGTTTGGTTTTGCTTCAGCGTCCGGCTTAGGTTTTTCATCGTCTGCCTTCGGTTGTTCGGCAGGTTCCGTTTCATCGCCAGCTGGTTTTTCTTCAGCAGCGGGTGTGGAATCGCTGGCGGGCGTGTCGCTTTTCGCGGGCTTCTCCCTCGATGCTTCCTGAGCCAGAAGTGAGGATTGTGAAAAGAGCGCCAACAGGGATGCGATGAGTGTCGAACGGTATAGGTTCATGAGCGAGTCTCCTTGGATATCGGAAGTTTATTCGAGCCAACGGAGTGATGCCATCGGGGTTATTCTTCACGCTGATAGATCGGCAGCTGTCGCGCGGAAACGGTCAGAGTCAGGACAGTCATGGCGGTGGGGTAACTGGTGTTGTAGGGGAACGAGTTTCCCGGATACGCCCAACGACCATCCTGCTGCTGGTCTGGAAGCAGAGCTTCGTACATGATCGGAGCAAACTCGTTCCAGTACTTGCCACCCAACTGAAACATGGCCTGACCACAGTAATAAAATGCGTAATATCGAAAGTGCCCGGGGCGACCATCGGGTGTTGTCATTTGTGGCGGACGGCTGAGGATGAATTCACCGGCGGCAGCACAGTCTTCGTTGCCATGTTCACCGCAGAGTTCCAGACACAGTAAAGCGACTCCGGTCATTGAAGCGGTGGGATCCCGCATCGAGGGCATATAGGAAAAGCCGCCGTTTTCTTCATGGCAGTTCAGAATGTAGGCAACCGCCATTTCAATATGTTCGTCCGGAACTGCCGCTCCATTCAGTTTGGCAGCTCGCAGTGCCATCACGGACCAGCCGGTCAGAGACAGGTCGCTTTCGGTTGTGCCGGGAGTATATCTCCAGCCGCCAGCGTTCAGTTCGGACTTCGGAACTTTCTGTGCCTGAAGAAGCACGAGCAGAGCTTTGGAAAGGACATCGTCCAGCTTCTGCTGACGCTTGGCATCGACCATTCCGGAGACTTCGGAGAGCAGCAGAGTTGCGATGCTGTGTTCGTACATCAGTCCGGTGGTCCGCCCCGTTTGCTTCCGACAGATCAGCAGACCATTGTCCAGTTGCTGGCTGAGAACATAATCGATACCCCGATCAATCACGCTGCCATACGGTCCTCGCCCCGGCACGTGTCCTTTGGCCAGAAATGCCATGACGGCCAGAGAAGCGATGCCCGTGTTTCCAGGACTGTTCGGTTCACGAAACGAGCCTGTCAGTTCGGGCTGCCCCATCGCGGCGGCGGCGTCAGAATCGATCTGCTGTTTTGCGAGATATTCGAGGCCACGATTGACAGCAGCGTCCAGACGCGGCTGATAGATTCTTTGAATCTCATCCGCATCCTGCGCGGTGAGAGTGCCGCACAGAACGACAACACTGCAGAGTGTGTGAAGCGGCCTGGTCAGAAGATGATGCCTCATCATTGATTCTCCTGACAAGGGGCTGACAGCCCCTTGACCCAAAGGAGCCTACCGGCTCGAGCTTCGAAAACGCTCACGTTGTTCGCTTTCCCATGATGCACGCGCATGATTCTGAGCAAGACTCTAATCATTCTCCGCACCACCTTCGCTCGATGGTGTGGGAGCGTTCCTGTCCGCGGATTCGATGCGAGACAACTGTTCGAAATAGTCCTCCACGACACTTCGATACTCCTGCGGCACCGTCGCGTCGCGATCATCCAGAACGCTGCCCTTCAGCATCCTGCGGGAACGCGTCCAGTTGGACGTCGAGGGCCCTCGAAGCTGTTCGGGCGAATCCAGTTGGTCGCTGGACTGAGCATTGCCGGTCGCACCATCCGGCTGATTCGACTTTCCACCAGGTTTCCCATTCGAGGCGTTCTTCGGTGATGACTGCTCCCCAGGTTTGGGCGAGCTGTCACTGCCCGGCTTGCCGTCTTTGCCTGCCTGTTTGCTGTTCGCGTCGGACGGTTTTCGGTCAGGGAATTGTGACTTCTTCGCGGCCTGATCGGCCAGTTGATTCAAATCGCGAGATAGTTCTTTGGCTCCCTCCGGGGTTGGTTTTTTCGCAGTCTGAGTCGCCTTTTCAGCGGCTTTCGCCAGCTGCTTCTTGTCACCGTTGTCCTGTGGCGGACCGCCGCTCTTCTTCGGTGGACCGCCTTCTTTTGTTGCGCCGTCGTCCCTGGTCGCACCTTCTTTTCCTTCGGACGCGTTCGCTTGTTTGCTTGAGTTGCCTGACTTGCCGCTGGATCCAGCTGAGTTGCCAGGTTTGTTGCACTGAGAGCAGTTCTGACAGGACTTGCAGACATTCTGCAAAGCCTGTGTGGCCTCATCGAGTGCTTTGGCCGCCTTCGACCGTTGTTGGTTCTGTGGTTGTTGGTTCTGTGGTTGCTGGTTCTGTGGTTGCTGATCCTTTGGCTGCTGTGGCTCAGTGTCGGCTTTGGTTTGCTCGGCGGCTTGCTGGAGTTTCTCCTGGGCGGCTTTCATAGCCTCTTGGTTCTCTTCATCGTCTGTCGGACGCTGCAGAAGTTCGTCGGCTTTCTGTTGTACTTGTTCAGTGCGTTCGGCGATCTGTTCCTGAAGCTTCGATGCGGCATCTTCAGGACGGTTTTCTCGTACGGCCTGAATCGCATCACGAACTCGTTCCTGCTGCTTTGTCAGAGACTCCATTTTTTCATCCGCTTTGCTGTCGTTGCCGGGTGTCGGTGCTTCTGGCTTTTGGCCAGCGGCCTCGTCGGAAGTGTCTTCTGGTTGCGACTTCTTCAGCATGTTGGCGGCTTGCTGAGCCTGTTCTTCCGCCTGCGGGACGTTCTTCTGTCGGAGTTGCTTTGAAGCTTCGTCCATCTGCCGACCAGCTTCTTCCAGGGACTTCTCGGGTTGCTGCGGAACCTCGGCGGCGCCCGGATTTGGTTCTTCGGTAGCTTCGAGTTCTTTCGCGGCCTGACGATCCTTTTGAGCCTGATCCAGTTCACGAGTTTGTTGGGCGATGGAATCCTGCTCCTTCGCGATCATCTCCATGAGCTGTTCATCGCGTTTCTGTTCGGGCTGATCCTGTGAATCTTTCAACTGGCTCAGTCGTTCCTGCTGTTCCTGCAGCCGTTGAGTTTCCTCGGCGAGCTTGCTGGCTTCTTCGGCTCGCTTTTGGAATAGTTCGCTGCGAGCATCTTCGTCGCTGGCTGCAAGTTTTTGCAGAGCATCGGCGATGTCCTTCTGCTTCTGCTGCGGTTGGACGTCTTTGGACGGTTCTTTGCTGGCGGCCGGTTGATCCTGCGGAGGCTGATCTGGTTTGGCAGGTGTTTCCGTCTGAGGCTGAGTCGCATTCTGAGCCTCCGGCTGATCTTCTTTCATACGCTGGGCCAGCTTCTCCTGCTGTTTCGCCAGTTCATCCAGTTGCGCGGCAAGCTCCATGTCTTTGCTGCGCTGGGAGAGATCGGACTGAATCTGCTCAAGCTTCTGGATGGCCTGTCCAAGTTCCTTTGCCGTGGCTTCAGCGGCCTCCTGCTTTTGTTGCAGATCGTCTGACAAAGGAATGAGGCTGGATTGCTGTTCGGCCTTCTTCAGTTCCTGCTCCGAAACCTCCTGGGCCTGTTTCATTTCCGGTTGAAACAGAGGAGACGGCTGTTCGTTGGCTCGGTCCTGCATGCGTTGCAGAGCCTGTTGAGCCGACTGAATCTGTTCACGAGCTTCCGATGCGGCTTTGTCTGCCGATTGTGCATCGGCCGGATCCTCAGCTTTGTCGGGGGCTTTTCGTGGCTGGGGTGCGGCGTTTTCGTTTTGGGAAGTGAGCGTCCGGGACAACTGCTTGACACTTGCCTCGGCGGTTTTGAGGTGGTCGATGGCGGTACGAAGTTCTTTCTGAGCATTTTCGTGTTGCTGCTGGACGGCCTGCTGGCCGACGGGGGCGGCGTCTTCGGCGATTTGCAGAGTGATGATCCTGGAGTCGGATGACTGTGTGCCGCCGAGTGGTTCGATGCGGTTGTCACCGACTTTGAGCCAGACAGACAGAGCTTCGCCGGGTTTGACATTCAACGCTGCGATGTCGAGTGTCGTGCTGCCATTCCTGTGGCGCATCGGGACATCGGCATCTGGTTCGCGTGGCTGGGTTGCAGGGCTGATGGCCCGTGAGGGATCATGATCGCTCTTTCGAACGGCGACTTCGAGTCGTTGGATGCCAAAATCGGCTACCGCGCTGAATGGCAGTTCGAGCGACTCGTCTGGCCGAACCGTCAAAGG
>JBKDRW010000291.1:0-2085 GCA_046341255.1 Planctomycetota bacterium | reverse complement strand
CCGTCTTACTGCCCTGATTTCGCACAACAGAAACGCTTGCCATGATCATGGAACGCGATCTGGATTCCGACCTAATCCGACCCGCTGGATGTCGTCTGCGATTGTCTTAGCGAACGACGGCAATCACCCGGTTGGCGCGAGTGATACGGTAAAGTGAATCCGGCACCGTCGCCAACTCGGTGTGCATTGCTTTGTTAGCATTTGTGTTTTACTGCGATTCTGTCACGCGCAATTCGAAGCGCCGTTGTCGAGCACCTGCTTCACGCGCAACTTCGTCCGAGTTCAACGTTCATGCGGTTGTCAGGTTACGAGACAAGTCGCCCCATGGCAAGAGCATTGAGTCAGCAGAATTGTTCGTGGTTCAGAAGTCTTCAGCGTCGTTTAAGCGGTGCCGACCGTCTGCGCTGAATTCAGCGAGTACTGTCTCAAATCGAAATGCAATGCACAGTGGAATCAAATCAAGCAGCGATCGATAGCCGCTTGCGTTCTGCGATTCATCCGTGTCTATCTGTGTAATCCGTGGTCAACACTGCGATTCAATTCAGCTGAGCAAAACGTCCAGCAATCAAACGCTGACACATCGATCAAACAGCGATGCGGAGAATGCGATTCATCGACGCGCTGAATTTATCCCATGCTAACGACACCGATCACGGGGCGGCGACGATTGATTTTCCATTGTGAATCCGCCCGACTTCGCCGCTCCCGTGCATCGGATTGTTCGTCGGACCTTTTTTGAAGCTGGGCGTCAGTTGAGGTACTTTAGCATCGCCTTCTGCTTCACAGCCGCGTCAATGTAGTAATCACGGAGCGTTTGGTACCAAGACGCCAAGTATCCAACTGCATCGTCGTCGGGATCATCCCAGATCTCGGGGTAGATCTCGTTTTCCGAGAGCGCTGTCGCCACGTATCTCGAACGCAGCACATCTGGCGTGATGTCTTTCAGGGCGTCGGCTACCGCACGTACCTCGTCGGCATTCAAATAGCGCGCAGGCCCATATCCTACATCGTCGCCGATTTCTGTGCCGCCAAGTACGACGTTTGCCAGCGGTGGTTCTCCGCCCCAAGCGTCACCGACAAGCAGGTAATGAATGCCGTGCCACGCCTTGTCTACGTCAATGCCACTGTCGCGTTCTTCGTCTTCAGGATAGATGAAAGTTTCCACACGCGATGGGTCTGCGATCAGCGCCGCGAGCTGGTCGGACGAGAGCTGCAAAAAGTTGCCAATCATCGACATGTTAGTTTCATCCTGTTGTCCGACGAACGACCCCGTTCACCGGGCCGCGGCGAACGACTTTCCATTTCAAAACCGCGCGGCCCGCGGCTCCGTGTGCAACGGCTTGTTCGCCGCGCTAGCTGTCGAGTGGCGGAATCAACACAGCGTAATCATCCTGCCGAATCAAACGCAAGTTGCGGAACGCAACGACGAATTTGCCCGATTCCGTTTCTACAGTCAACACGCGACCATCATTCACAGTTTCCATGGCGTCGTAAAGCCAGACATCAGGCATTCTGTCGAGCTTCCCTTCATACCGTGTCGCGCCGATCAACACTAGAAAATAGCTACCCACTGAGACAACGACTCTTCCTGAAAGTCGATTGATTGAGGTGATCTCCATATCGTGAAACGGTGAACGTCGCCAAAACGCATCTAGCAATGCCACATTGGATGCTACATCGTCAACAATATGCGGGCGAGCAGGTTTACTCATGAACCGCAACTCCGTTGATGTCTGTACGGACACTTGTTGTGGCGAACGACTGCGTTAACCGGGTTGCCGCCAGTCAACTTTCCATTTCAAAACCGGCTGTTCGGCAACTCCGGTTCAACGCTTTGTTCGCCCTTGATTCGTCTGTGGACTCGGGTTCCCCGCGCGAGCTCATCCGGGGCTGAATCAAGGCTGTTGAGGAGTGTTAAGAACTCCGAAATCGATTCAGGTGGAGTATCTTCATAAGTGATGAACACATTGTCGCTGCTGATGTATCGTTCCAATTTGATTGCGATTTGATCAACACGTTTGGAGTTCTCCGCAGGTGTTGAAACACCCAGAATCATACCGCCATCAGCCAGAAAGAAAACCATTG
>JBKDRW010000290.1:0-2084 GCA_046341255.1 Planctomycetota bacterium | reverse complement strand
TTGACACCGGAAGGGCCGGGTTGCCCGTCCTGCGCGGTCTGTGGGCGGTTGCGTTCCCGTTGCGCGATCCGTTGCCCCATGCCCCGCTTGCCAACAGCGACGGCACGGGTACGCAGCGGTTCTACGATGTGTTCGAATGATCTGTGAAGACAGGGACGAGGGCTTCTGGCGTGGCGTTTATGAACATCCCTCGGTCAAGCCTCACGTCTCGTTTGGGCATGACATTGACCTCGCCGACATCCTCGGAAATGAGTGGGTCACTCCGCTTCGGGCGGAACACGGCGGCTTCTATTTCGTCAGGCTCGACGGGCTTGGCCGGGTCCATGAGCTACACACCCTGTTTACCCCCGAAGGCTGGGGCCGCGAAGTCCTGAACGCCTTGAAGGAAGCCGTGGAACACATGTTCCAGAACGGCGCACAGATTATCACAACCTACGACGTCGAGGGCAATTGGCGCTCACGTCCCCCGAAGACATTCCGCTTTGAACCCGCTGGCGATTTTGCCGCGACCGAACTTGGCCCCCGCCTGCGTTCATGGGTCCTGACCCGCAACGCTTGGGAAGCCTCTCCCGCCCGTCAAAGGATGGTGACATGCCTCTAGCCGCTTTGATTACGCCAGCCATTGGAGCCGCCGTTGTAGGCGGTGGGATTAAGGCTGCGACGTCAATCTATGGCGCCAGCCAAGCCAACAAGGCCAACAAGCGCGCGACGGAAGCGGCTAATCAGGCCAATCAAGCCAACATCGCGGCCAACCGTGAAAACCGCGACTATATCGCCAGCCTGAACCAGCCCAAGATTGCGGGCGGCAACGCGGCGTTTGATATGCTGCTGCGTGAGTTCGGCGTCGGCCAGCCCGCACCGCAACGCCAGTCGTCCTATCGCTCGCCCACGTACAGACCGCCGGTCGGTACATCGGCACCGGCTGCAAACGAAGGCTATGCAGGCGGCGTTCCCGCACAACCCCAAGGCGGACAAGCGGGCTTTGACACCGGGGCCTATCTCAACAGCAACCCCGACGTTGCGGCTGAGTTTGAACGCCTCAACAGCACGCCAGAAGGCCAAGCGACCCTACAGGCAAACGGCGTAACCTCGCCCGACGATTACGCGGCCCGTCATTATGAGACGTCCGGCCAAGCTGAAGGGCGCCAGGTACAGCAATACGCGCCCGACGCGGTTGACCCGAACGCGGCCCCTGACCTGATGAACGCACGCCGTCCCGACATTGGACCGGCGCCAACGTTCCAGCGCGGTCAAGACATCGCGATGCAGGATTACGGGCAAGCCCCGGATGCCGCGTCCTATTACGCCAACTTTGAAGCCGACCCCGGCGCGGCCTATCGCCGTTCGGAAGCCCTGTCAGGCGTCAACGCAGCCTCGGCAGCGCGTGGTAAGCTGCGTTCGGGTGATGCGGCAAAAGCCCTTGCAACGCTGGCCTCTGACCTCGGCAGTCAGGAATATGGCAACTGGTATGCGCGCCAGACCCAACGCCTAGCCGCCGACCGTGGGCAGTTTAATCAGAACCGCTCATTCGCAGGCAACCTCTACACCAGCCAAAACGCCCGGCAGGATCAGAACTTTGGCGAGGACCGGACCTATGGGTCAAATCTCTGGGACCTAAACCGGCAGCGGTCTGACGCAAACTTTAACACCGACCGTGGCTATCAAACAAACCGCGCCGACACCCGCGTTGCCAACCTGTTCGCCATTAGCAATGCGGGTGACGCGGGCATCCGCAACGTCACGGCGGCGGGTAACAATTTCACCAGCAACGCGATGAACACCAATAACGACATCGCGGCAAATGCCGGGGTTGACGCAGCGGCGAGAGGCCAAGCAAACACCAATCTCGTCAACAGCCTTGGATCAGCGGCAGGAAACGTGTTTAGCACTTTCAGCGGCGGCGGTAGGTTTACGCCTCCCAACCTACAGCGAAGCAATGCGGCCTCTGTTCCGTTTGACATGGCAACGCGCGGGTTTGTTAATACGCCCGCCTCAATCCGTCCGGTGTTCTGATCATGGCAATCAACATGTTTGGCGCTGAAGGCGTCCGCGCAATGCGTACCGGAGGCCAGCAGGCCTACGAG
>JBKDRW010000289.1:0-10076 GCA_046341255.1 Planctomycetota bacterium | reverse complement strand
AAAAGCATTTAATCAACAGAGCCTAGTCAATAGTCAATCACGGATCAGATGGCTCAGGATGAGAGCCTCTGGCTCTGTTCCCCGGAAAAAAATTTTTCAAATTCCGCGACACCTTTTGTTTCGCTCAGTGTTGGACGCTCAACCTGTTCCTCTGCGTCGTCAATTTCGCACGCGCGGCTGGGAAGGAGCTGACAGTCACCGAGCGGCCGTGTTTGCAGGCTTCGGTTGCGAGGGACGGTCAGCTCCGTCCCGGACGCGCGTGTTTTTGTTCAGTAGTGTTGACAGCTTTCCGTTCCACAGCAACTGTTTTGGCGGGAGGAATTGGCCGTGAATCTGCAGATTTTTGATGCAATTACATCGTTTCGTCGTGGGTTTACCCGTCGGCGATTGCTGACATCTGCCGCCGCGTTGCTCGCGGCGGGGCATACCACCGCCATCCAGTCGCTGATGGCGGAACAGGCCGAATCGCTGCGAAAGCAGGGCAAATCCATGATTCTGCTGTGGATGCCTGGCGGGCCCAGCCAGTTTGAGACACTGGATCCAAAGCCGGGACACAAAAATGGCGGCCCGACAGAGGCGATTGCAACCAGTATTTCGGGGATCAGGATTGCAGACAATTTCCCGAGAATCGCCCGAGAGATGAAGGATATTGCTATTGTTCGCTCGATGACGAACAAAGAAGGCAGTCATCCGCGAGCCAGTTACCAGTTGCACACGGGATACGTCCCGGCCGGAAGCGTGAAACACCCCTCATTTGGTTCCAGCGTCGTGCAGCAGATTGGCCACTTGAACGGCGAACTTCCCTCCTTCGTTTCGGTTGGAGCGACACAGGGAGCCGGGTTCCTTGGGATGGAATACGAACCGTTTGTCGTTTCTCAACCCGGCCAACTCCCGGAGAATGTTGCTCTGCAGGTTTCCAGAGACCGATTCCAGCAGCGTTCTGAATTGATGAAAAAACTCAACGCCGAGTTTGCGACAACGGGGTCCAGACTTCTCGCCGATAATCACGAAGCGCTGTACGGCAAGACGTCTCGGCTCGTTCTGACACCCGAAATCCAGACGTTTGATATTTCGACTGAACCGCAGTCACTTCGCGATCAATATGGTGAGTCCAACTTCGGCCGTGGCTGCCTCCTGGCCCGACGACTGGTTGAACGTGGCGTGTCCTTTGTCGAAGTTCGCGCCGGAAACTGGGATACTCATCAGAATAATTTCGAAGACTGTGCCAGGAACGCTGCTGAGGTGGATCCAGCGACAGCGACGCTCATTTCTGACCTCCGCGATCGCGGATTGCTTGAGAAAACCTTAATCGTGTGGATGGGGGAATTCGGCCGAACTCCCAGAATCAACCCCCGCGAAGGACGCGACCATTATCCTCGCGTGTTCAGCATGATGATGGCAGGAGGCGGAGTGCGCGGTGGACAGGTCTACGGAGCCAGCACTGCTGACGGCACCGAAGTGGCTCATGATCCGGTGACGGTCCCCGATCTTCTTCGAACGATCTGTCAGGCGATCGGTATCAATGCAGACCATGAACATATGAGCCCTCAGGGACGCCCACTGAAAGTTGTGGATGGGGGAACCGCGATTGCTCAGCTCCTTGGCTGATATCATCGCAACTTTGAGAAAGCGACGAACGGGCGTTTGAGAAATCAGTGCCCTCACGCAAGTGCCTGTACTCAATCGAGGGGCTGATGCCAGTTCCCCATTCTGTAAATCCCGCCAGCAGGGGTCGACATCACGTCGCCGTCCCTGCTGGGGCAGAAAGAAGCCCATCGAGCAGGGAAACGGGGCCTGCCGGATTGCAGGACTCCGGTTCTCGAGGAACTCCATCTTCGCTACAGACGATCCTGGACGGTCAGATAAACTCCTGTCAGGGCAACAAGCGTCCCGCCAACGCCGCGAACAGTAATCCGATGCCCGTGTACCACGCGAAGAATCGGAAGTACAAACAGGGGTGTGGTACAGGTCAGCGTAATGGCCACCGCCAGTTGACAGTTTTTGTAGGCCAGTTGACTCATCCAGATTCCGAGCCATGGACCGCAAATGATGGCCGGAAGATATGCCCTCAAGGCTTCTCGAGAGAAGGATTTCTGAGCAGTGCTGGTCACAGTGCGGGTCAGCGCGGCAAGGAGGATGCATCCGACAGCGGCCACGCAAACACGGATCACCGTGGCCTCCAGAGGATCACATCCCCCAGCATTCCAGTACTCACTGCCGCGATTTCCAAGTCGACTGAAGGTCGCCCCGACGGCATTGCAGACAGCACCCAGCAATCCCATGACAATACCGCGAACCGAGGAGGCTGGAAACAGCCCCGGCGCCTCGCTCGCCCCGCCTCGTTCGGCAATGACGATCACCACTCCGGCAAGCGTCAGGACGACTCCGACGGCGCGACCAGCCGTCAGAGATTCCTGCAGAACAATCCAGCCGATCGCTGCGGCAAAAAGTGGAGCCACTGTCGAAACAATCAACGCTCGTCGCGGCCCGAGAATCTGCAGGCTCCGGAAGTAGAACGTGTCACCGATCAGAATGCCGATGACGCTGCTGATTGCCAGAAGAAGAATCGTGGCCTGATCTGCTGCGAACATCGTCCGGTCGTCCAGCCGTGCGACGACAAACAAGTGCAGGCACAGCAGAATCGCAGCGATCGCATTCTTCCCGAACTTGATCTGCCAGGCAGTCAGCTTTGTTCGACCGTAAAACAGACTGGCACACGCCCACAGCGCTGCCGCTGCCAGTGCGGAGAATTCTCCGATTCCCATACCGCAAAATGACTTTCTGTCTGCTCACTGAAACATCTGTCTGACATTCCGATGATAGGTCGGCCATCAGCCTTTCTTGCCGTGACCGACCATCCTCAATCACCCGCGACTTTCGTCTCTGAACGGATCGACCCATGTCATACGTCATCGATGCGAAGTTGCCCGCCAGAAATTCCGGCGGACGTGTTTCTGCACGCATCGATGTGAAGTGGTTCTGGTCTCGCCGAGTTGAGACCTGCTCACCGTCTGAGCGATCAAACAGGACGTTCCTACTTCTGCTCGGGAACGTCCTGATTCTGAGCAGCCAGGTACTCCATGAGATCGACAAACTCCGACGGTGCCACCGTTGAGGCAGCACCTTCGGGCATGCTGCTTTGTTTCTGGACCACTCGTTCTTCGATATCGGCTTTGGCGATCCTCCGAACCGCCTTGCCATCATAAAGTTCGACTTCGGTGTCGCTCTCTGAGACCAGCAATCCGGCCGTGGGCATTCCGTCCGTGGTGACGATCAGAGTCTGACGGTATTTCTCAGCAACCTCCGCATTCGGATCAACGACCGACTGCACGATCTTCATCCTGTTCATACGTTTGGCAACGCCGGCAAGATTCGGACCGAACTCTCGTCCTTCGCCATTGCCCACCTTGTGACACGCAGTGCAGTTTCGAACGAACACTTCTCTCCCTTTGCCGGGATCACCCTTCAGATCTGCCAGTGCAGTCATCGCTTTGTTTCGTTCTTCTTCGGGCCTCGGCTCCTGAGACATCAGTGTCTGCAGAAATGGCAGCGCGGCGGCACCGGAGGCTGATGCTTTCATGAGGGCATTTACAATTTCATTGGCCCGCGGATTCAGATCCGGAATTCTCCCGGCAATGAAATCCTGACGCCACAACTTTTCATGTGCACCAAGTCCATGCTGCAGCGTGTAGTCCACCCAATAATCTGCCGGAAACTGAGTCATCGCCAGCAATGCTTTTGCCGCATCCATCGTGTCAAAGAAGCTTAACCCGCGTGCTGCCTCCGTACGAACCCGAGGATGCTGGTCCTTCGCTGCAACCAGCAGCATCGGCAGTGCATCCGCAACGGCATCTCGCTCGTCTGCCACAATTCGAACGGCCGCCGCCCGAGCGTCCGCAGTCGGTGCTGCCAGCACCGACTGGAGAAGCGTCTGATCAATCGCATGATGTGACGGCTGAATCCAGAGAGCTGCTGTTCGCAGACGGTCATGTTCCGGATCGTCAGGCTTCAGGCCTTTGACCCACGTCGCTAGTGCCGTCAGCACCTCCTCCGATGGTCGCCCATGAAGTTCACGACGAGCTCGGTAGCGGGTCCGCCATTCGTATTCGCGAAGCTGCTCAAGAATCTCGGAGGCTGGTTTGCCGAATTGAGTCACCGGCTTGACCAGCGGACGCCCCGGATAAACAAGGCGATAGATTCGACCACGCGTGTGATCTCGATTGGGATCTCGCTGACTGTATTGCATGTGACCAATCAACGCGTTCGCCCAATCGCCAAACCAGAGTGCTCCGTCAGGTCCGATCTGAGGGTCTGCCGGACGGAAATGTTTGTCGGATGAACGGATCAGATCGTCCGGTGACCCATCCGGATTTTTCAGTCGATCGCCGTGATATCCGCCTCCGTCATCCTTCAGCGTGAATCTTGGCAGACCGTTCATATTGATGACGCAGGCATAGGTAAACTGTCCCTGAACGTCGTCGGGGAAATTGCGGCTGATCAGGATTTCGCTGCCAAGTGCAGGACGCATGCCTTCGTTATTGAACAGAAAATTCAGTCCCGTGCGGCCACCAAACTGAGCACCTGAAAGAGGAGTATCCCACGCCTGATTGGCCGTCGTTCCGTCTCCCACAAAGCCCTGCCCCCAGCCATTGAACACATAGCACCACATGTTGTACTGGCCAGGCAATGCAAACTGCCGGATCTTCAGCGATCGCGGGTCCATGACATACGCACCACCTGCCCCCTGACTACGATGGGGCCCCCATGGAGTTTCCAGAGTTGTGCTGGTGGCAATTCCCTCCAGCATGTGAAGTTTTCCACCATGACTCCATTCGAAGGCACCACAGGTGTGATGGGTATCGTCCGAAGCCCATCCGTCCATCAAATGCACGACAACATCAGCCTTGTCATCACCATCAGTATCCTTGAGGAACAGCAGGCGAGGCTGATCAACCACGAGGACACCGCCGTTCCAGAATTCAAAGCCGGTCGGACAGTGAAGCTGATCATAAAAGACCTTGCAGGCATCAGCCTTACCATCACCATTGGAGTCTTCCAGAATAATCAGCCGATCGTCAGGCTTGTGATCTCCGGGCTTCCATTGTGGATATGTGGGCATACAGGCAACCCAGAGACGACCTTGATTGTCAAAGTTCAGCTGAACAGGTTTCGCCAGCTCAGGAAACATGGTTTCATCTGCAAATGGCTGAATTTCAAAGCCTTCAGGCACTGTCGTTTGTTCAACGAGCTGCTGCGGTGTCAGATATCGCAGTTCCGAGGCTTCGGAATACTTTTGACGTTCGACTCCAAATCGCGTTTCCGGAACAAACAGGTCTCCGGTTCCTGAATCATCCGGCTGATCAGCGACGTTCCTGCCCTGAACGATGTCCCAGACGTAACGATCACGAACTTCAGCCATCCTGCGAATCTTGATGTACTCGCGAGGAAATGTTTCTGTGTCCCATGTGCGACGTCCACCGTAAACATACCAGCCATTGAGCATCCGATAGTCCTGCAGGTGGACCCATGACTTGTCATTCACGGCGGCTCGCAGCTTTTCGTAACCCGGACTTCCAAAACTGGCGGGAGATGCCGTGCCAAACGTTGTTTCGTCAATCAGCCGAGCGATCTCCTGATCGCCTTTCTCGTTCAGGTGACAGCCATTGATTGTGAGCTGCATGCCGGACTCTGCCGACATCAGCTTTGAGGACGATTCAAAGAGATCAACAAAGGCCAGCCTGCGTTCCCTCGCAACTTCCCCAACCGCCGCCGCGTACAGCTTCAGATTGGCGTTTTCCTTCTCACCATCGGGCAACAGCGGATCATTTGCGGACTCGAAGGCGATTGGCGAAACCAGAATAAACCGCGGTGGAGACTTTGCGTCATCCCTCGGATATCGCTCCGTGATCATGTTCAGATACGCGACATACTGCTGCTTGAAAGCATCAATTCCCTCAGGCCCCCTGAAAGATTCGTTGTAGCCGAAGAAGCAGAAATAGGTGTCCGCCCCAAATGCCAGTTGAGGGTCGTCCAGTGCCGTGTAATCCGCCGATCGCTGCTGAATCCCGACCTCTTCAGCGGGACGCGCGAAGTTGCGAACAATCAGTTCCTGCTCCGGAAATCTCGTATGCAGCAGGGTTTCAAAGTGGCCGAACAGATTCATCCGCTCTGCGAGAGAGTTCCCCAAAAACGCGACACGTTCCCCTTTCAGAAACTTCAGCGGAAGCTCGCTGGGCAGAAGTTCCGGCTTCTTTGGCCGCGGAGGCAGGGACATCATTTTAATGGCCAGCTCTTTCGACGGGCCATTCTGGGCCTGCACGCCAGAACCAATCAGGAGCGTCAGGGCAATCAGGAAGATGGGCTGGATCATTCGATTGAGCACGTCAGTTTCGCTCCCATTGGTCCGGGTAATTCTGCTGCTTCTGTCGGGCAGCGTTGTTCGAAGGATCGGTAGGCTAGTTTTACGCTGCACTCGGAACAACTCAGAAGGATGCAGTTCAGCAAACTGACGAATTCTTGTTCCGGGATTCTGTTCACACTCACAGACAGTACGGACTCAGAGGAAATGGCGATGGACAACTCGAGTTCCCACTGTGCATTTCGAAGCGAATCAAACGGTTGCAGGGAAATCAACATGAAACCATTGTCCAAGGCAAATCGCAGTCCAAAAGTACACCAAAATCCTCAATGAATCGCGATGCCCGAGTCGACTTCGCCAATGGGGTGGGCTCTGAAACAGAAGAACAACAGGAAAGAACAACTGCCTTGACTGAAGATTCTCAATGTCACGGATGTGACAGATACGCCAGGATGGACTTGTTCCTTGAACGCCAATTCGGGCGGAATCCATGATCTCGGGCGATCCGCAGCACCGCAATCGGGCACAGGCTGATGCTTGTCCTGCGTTGCATTTCTCGGGCCGGCATTTCAGCGGATGCCTGCGAGGCCTGTTGCTTTGCGCTCTGTTTTCCGGTGTGACGCCGGGAGCCGAACCCGAAGAATGTCCTGTGACTGCCTCGGCCCAGGCTGAAATGTTGAAGCTGGAACATTCCGAACCCCCTGAAACATCCGACGCTGCTGCGCCCACCGAGGCGGGTCTGGACTCGCTGCCCGAATCCATCACGCAGCAATACTGGATTGTCAGTTCGTGGGCGTCACCACAACAGTTCGACAACAGTCCTCGACAATTCCGACCGCAAGTGACCTGCTACCGAAACGGCCAGGGATATTGCTGTGCAACCATCAAGGACCTTCGGGACTCGCTCATTCCGGGTGTCCCGATCTGCCTCGTTGTTCATGGCAGTTTCATGGATCATCCGAGTGTCCGTCCCGAGTCCTTGTCAACCTGGAGGTGGCTCACTTCTGCCGGTCAGGCCGTACAATTCATCTACTTCTCGTGGCCCAGCGATCGCCCGATGACACTCGCCCAACTCGACATTGCGATTCTCGGCAACCGAGCAAGTTACAATGGTTTTTATCTGGCCAGCCTGATTAAGGAACTCCCGCCCGAATGCCCAATCAGCCTGATTGGGCATAGCCACGGCACTCGTGTCATCTCATCCGCACTTCACCTGATGTCTGGCGGCGACGTCGAAGGTATCACACATCCCTGTGCGACCTGTTCAGGCCGTCGGATCCGGACAGTGTTTGTCGCATCAGCGATTGATCATGACTGGCTGAATCCGCAAGAACACTTTGGTCGCGCACTGATGTGTACAGAGTGCCTGATCAATCTCAGGAATCACAAAGACCCGGCGCTTGTGATTTATCCGTTTCGACGAATTGGCTCTTCTCGAGCGCTCGGATGCACAGGCTTCACAAGATCTGACCGTCGCGACCTGAACGGATGGAGCGGTAAAGTCAGGGATCTCGATGTCAGTTGGATGATCGGCCCCAGACATATGTGGCCCAGTTATCTGGCCCAGAAAGGTCTCGCCCGGCAACTCCAGAACTATCTCTTTTTCGCAGATAGTCTGCCACCGTTCGTGCCAGCCGGAATGTCGACATCGGAGTGATACCGCTCCAAATTGTCGATGGACCTGAGCCAATCGGTCAACGGAGAACATCCGCAGGGTCGCGCCGAAATTGGGAATTTGCGATGATTCGCAGGTCTCCGGTGACAAAGTGTCGGCCCGATCCTGCGTTTTTGTTGGAGATCGCCTCTCAATTCGCCGATCAGGCTGGAAATTTCCGCGTTGAGCGTTTATCGTCCGCGGTCCGTTTCGTTGGGCGACGGAGGTCAGGATGTTCCAGCCCGGGATTTGAAGTTGACCCTAGTCATTCAGTTTTGCCATGCCAAATTCAGCGTCCGCAGAGAAGTCTCTTCGAAAGTCACTTGTTCGCCGCGAGCGAAACCGTCAGCAACGCGGTACTCTGCGTACCCGCATTAAGAAGTTTCGCGCATTTCTTGCGGCGAAGCCAACTCAGGAAGCTGCCGACAAGGAGTTCTCCTCCGTTGTGAAGGCACTTGACCAGGCCGCGGCCAAAGGACTCATTCATAAGAATGCAGCCTCAAGAACGAAGTCTCGACTCGCGTCTTTGAAGAGAAAGACATTCGTGAACTGACGCAGACTCGGTCAGGTTGACTGACCTGTCATGATCGATTGGAATCCGAAGGCTGTGCCGAATTTCAGGCACAGCCTTTTTGCGTTGAGCATGTCTGCTGAACCTGGTTTGCTCCGATTGAGACAGTCACTTGATCGCGCTTGCCAGTGGAGAATCCTGTGAATTCCGATATCCCACGAATCGAATCGACTGAACTGCAGTCCCTTCCGTCACCGCAACTGGTGATCTTCCGCGATCGGTTGATTGCAAACCTCGAAGAAATGATTCGCATAGCAGGCGATCCCGAGCGACTTCGCCCGCATTGCAAGACTCATAAGATGGCGGCCATCATTCGACTTTGGATTGAACGAGGCGTGCGGAAACACAAGGCCGCAACGATTGCCGAATGTGAAATGCTGGCCATGGCAGGGGCCACCGATGTGCTGTTTGCCTACAACCCCGTCGGGCCCAATCTTGATCGCATCGTGCGATTGGCGCAGGTGTACCCGAATTGCCAGTTCACAGTCACAGCAGATTCGCAACAACCCATCGAGGCATTGTCTGCCGCAGCATCCAGAGGTGGAGTCCGAATCGGCGTGATGCTCGATATCAATGTGGGTATGAATCGAACCGGAATCACGCCCGAAACAGACGGGATCGTTGAACTTTACAAGCTGACCACCACACTCCCTGGCCTGAGATCTTCTGGTTTCCATGTTTACGATGGGCACCAGAGACAAGTCGACCTCGCGTCCCGGAAGGCCGCTGTGGCGGCTGAATGGCCTCGCGTCCTCGAACTGAAACAGCGTTGCGAAGCGGCGGGAGTCTCCGTCCCGAAAGTGGCCTGCGGAGGAACCCCGACATTTCCATGTTACGCAGCCATGACGGAGCCGGAGATCGAACTGTGTCCGGGTACATGCGTTTTTCACGACTCCGGTTACGGGATGACTTTTCCGGATCTCCCGTTCCAGCCCGCCGCATGGATTGTCACACGGGTGGTCAGCCGCCCCGGTTGTGATCGCATGACGCTTGATGTCGGCAATAAGGCCGTGGCGGCCGATCCTCCAAAGGGCGCTCGGGTGTTCTTTCCCGAATTGCCATCTGCGGTTCAGGATGCTCACAACGAAGAGCATATGGTTCTGGTCTCGGATCAGTCGTCGCGTTACCAGCACGGCGATGTGCTGATGGCGATCCCGGTCCACATTTGTCCGACCAGTGCTCTGTATGATCGTGTGCCAGTGATTGAGGATGGAAGAATTACGGAATCATGGGAAGTCACCAGCCGGAATCGCAGAATCACTGTGTGACTATTCCTCTGGAATGAATTGAGTATTACGGAATGGCTCGGGTTTGCGTGTTCTGTGGGTCAAAGCTCGGAGACCATCCGGACTTTGTCAAATCTGCCGTACGCCTTGGCGAGTATCTTTCGTCCAACGGACATACGCTCGTGTATGGAGGTGGCAGCACAGGCATGATGGGAGCCATCGCAGATGCAATGCTGAAATCCCACGGGAGTGTGATCGGAGTCATTC
>JBKDRW010000288.1:0-13126 GCA_046341255.1 Planctomycetota bacterium | reverse complement strand
TTTCAAACGTGAACCTGTCGGTTAGGTTGGTGTCGTGCAGGTTCCTTCTTGACGAAAGTTTCCCTATGTCAACTCGTCGAATGGCGCGCGTGGCCTCCATGATTCGCGAGGTCGTCAGCAGTGCAATTCTGTTCGAACTGCGTGACCCACGAATCAAAAACGTAACGGTGCTTGGTGCGGATGTGAGTCCGGACCTCCGCTATGCAAGTGTCCGTGTTTCCGTGATGGGAGACGACAAAGAGGCTGCACTGACCATGCACGGGTTGAATTCTGCCCGTGGGTTCCTGCAGTCGAAAGTCGCGGAATACATCAAAAGTCGCTACACTCCGGAACTTCGGTTCGTGCTGGATGACGGTATCAAGAAATCGATTCAGGCATCACAACTTCTGAAGGTGGTTGTCCCGGCTGACGGAGAGAGTTCTGCCAGTGAAGATGCAGGATCTGAAGGTCTTGATGATCTGGAGTTTCACGAAAGCATGACTGAAGGACAGGATTCCTGATCGCATCAGGAATGTGCTCACGTCGGTTTCGGCGAAGCGGGAACGTATGGTGGACGGTGATGCTGTTCTGGTGTCATGAACTGGTGACAACAGGGCAGGAGTTTTGGCTGTTTCAGCATGGTGTCCGCGAAGTTTGCGTTGGTCTGTCAGCAGGGCAGCGTGAAAAGTATTCGAAGTTTGGGCCGTCAGGCTCCTCGGGGGCAGGTGGCGTTCAGCCGTCTGTCAGGAAAATCATCTGATCACTGGATAAAAGATCAGCAGGGAATCGTCATGGCAACGGCAAAAGCCACTAAGGCAGCCGACAAATCTCAGGTCTGTCGCAAGTTGGTGTCCACGCTTCAGAGGTTCTATGGGAAGACGGTTCCCAGGATCGATATGCCAGTTGTCGAGACAATGCTGTTTGCGGCATGTCTGGAGGATAATCCGTGGCCGGCGGCGGAAGTCGGTCTGAAGAAACTGCTCGCGTCATATTTCGATCTGAATGAAATCCGCGTCAGTTCGATCACTGAACTTGAGCAGACGCTGGCGCCGTTGAAGGAAGCCGACTGGAAAGGATTGCGAATTCGTTCAATCCTTCGGTACGTTTTCGAAACCACATACTCTTACGACTTCGAAAAACTCCGTCGCCAGACACAGGAGCAGGCGGTAAAGCTGTTGAAGAAAGTGAATGACATTACGCCATTCATTCGTGACTTCGTGTTACAGGAGATTCTGGGAAGCCACGTGGTGGTGCTGGACACATCGATGCTGAATGCCGCGCGGTGGCTCGGGCTGGTTCCGGCGAAGGCTGATATTCATGAAGCATCGGAGTTTCTGAAGGGTGGGCTGAAGAAGTCTGAGACAGCCGAGTTCTGCCATCTGCTCCGATGTCTGGCAACCGACGCCAAATATG
Organism: Planctomycetota bacterium; assembly: GCA_046341255.1. Classification (GTDB taxonomy): domain Bacteria; phylum Planctomycetota; class Planctomycetia; order Planctomycetales; family Planctomycetaceae; genus SXXK01. The sequence goes on along the minus strand of JBKDRW010000288.1, from coordinate 11,734 downwards.
CTCCGCGATTCAATGAGCCGCTGGACTCCGATTTATCAATGAACGATGTGGCGGATCGGTTTGTCGAACTGCAGTCTCCGCCCAAAAAGAAGCCGATGAAGCCCACTCCGGCCCCCGAGCCTGCAAAGGCTGCTGCGAAGGCTCCTGAAAAGTCCGCGTCGTCTGCTCCAGTTCCATCAAAGCCTGCCTCGTCTTCTGCCTCGAAGTCAGCGACGGCAGCGGCACCGGCGTCAAAAGCTGCGGCACCATCGAAGGCAGCAGCAACGCCCGCTGCTGCCAAGGCCGCCTCCCCTCCTTCGAAGTCGACTTCGTCGACTCCGAAGTCCGCGGCTTCCGTAAAGCCCTCGCCTCCGACGAAGGCAACTGCTGCATCCGGAAAGACCACAAAGCCAAAACCGGCACCCGCCAAGGCGCAGGCCTCGAAGTCGGTCTCCAGTTCAAAGACTGCGACGAAAGCCAGAAAGGCTGCCACGCCCGCGAGAACAAAGCCGTCTCCAAAGCCTTCAGATAAAAAGATCACTGGTAAGCCTAAGATCGCCGCCAAAGTTGCCGCAAAGAAGACGAAGCGATAGGGCTCCGATCGCCATTCTGGGTTGCAGTAGAGACTCGAGAAGGGCGGGACTTGTTTCCGAAAGTCTTTGTTGGTCAGAGCGGCGCCCATGGATCATGGGATGCAAAAGACGCAGGTTCATTCAGCCGGAGGTGACCTTGGTCTTAAGTTTGCGGGCCTGAACGAACGACGGTTTTGATTCATCACATCGAGAGAATCTGGTCGAGTGGAATGCTTTGCGGACCGGAACGGATGGCGACTCCTGGCAAGGGAATCAGCGGCAATCGGCATTGAGGCGGAGTTCATCAATGAAGCGACAACGGGTTCTGAGATGGATGTCCTCTTCGGTCATGGTCCCGGCGATCATCGTGCTGGCCTGCGAGGCTGCCTGCGGGCAGGGTACAGAGCAACCGCAGAGCACGGGGGCATTCAATGCGTCGGGAGAAGGATCTCCGGCGTTTAAGCTGGAGATTGATGTTCTGATCCAGTCTCAGCCTGGATACCGAGTCCGTTCACAGGAGTGGGGTCGGGCGTTTCAGGAGATCGGTTACTTTCCTCGCTTCCGTGAGCCGCGTCCCGGTGAAGAACTGCGTGTTGCTGATGAGACGGATCGGACGTCGCCGACAGTTCGAGTGGTTGGCGGCATGAACAAAGACGGAACGATCGAACTGCGTGGCCGCAGGTTCTCGTTGAATGACTTGAAGTCGCTGAAGGAAACGTTGAGCGAGATTGAGCGTTTCGGTGCCTCGGGGCCTCCTGAGAAGAATCCGACATGGGGATTCCGTGACGATCAACTGCAGGCGATTCTGAAGCAGTTGAGTGATCCGATCATCGGCCCGGTAACACTGGTGTCACCGATGGGAACCGTGGAGTCGCTTGAGTTGCCAAAGTCGTATCGTCTGAACTTTACGGCCGCGGCGCGTGATCGAGCGGTGGGCAAACGGCCGGAGACAGCCCCGGAGAAGATGGACCTGACGGGTCTCAGCAAAGGCACAGGACTCGCAATTCTGCTGAGCCAGTATGGGCTTGGGTTTCGTCCGAGGCGACTGAGCGCTGATCAATTGGTCCTCGACATCGATTCGGGAAACGAAACGTCGAACATGTGGCCGGTCGGCTGGAAGTCCACTCAAAGTGTGGCCGAGATTCTGCCTGCGTATCTGAAATCGATCGATATTGAAGTAGACGATTATCCTGTCGATGGGATTGCAACCGTTGTTGCCGAGAAACTGATGATACCGTTTTACAGCTCGTCATTTGAGCTGACCGTTGCGGGCAAGCATCTGGGCGATCTCAAATACTCACGAAATGAAAAGCTGCCTCCCGGAAAGCTGTTGATGCTGGTGGGAGATCGTCATGAGTTGGGCTTCGATGTTCGTGTCGACGAGGCCGGTAAGATTTTTTTATGGTGTACTACGGGCGCAGAGTCGAAGGCTTTTCGAAGTCGCTTTGCCCACATCAGGCAGAAATGACCAGCTGAGAGATGTGACGCATCTTATAGTGCGGGCGTTGTCGGACTCGGAATCGCCCCGGATTTTGAACTGAAGTGCGGGAACCTGAACTGGAGTTGATGCAGACATGGCTGAAGAATTCTGTCGCTGGGGGATCTTGAGCACCGCTGGCATCGCCCGGAAGAACTGGCATTCAATTGCCAATTCGGGCAATGGACGCGTTGTCGCTGTAGCGAGTCGATCGGTTGAGAAGGCAAAGCAGTTTATCGACGAATGTCAGTCGTCTGTTCCGGTTTTGCATACAGTGGACGCGGCAGGATCCTATGAAGATCTTCTCAGTCGATCCGATGTCGATGCCGTTTATGTTCCACTGCCAACAGGATTGCGTACCGAGTGGGTGGTGAAAGCCGCTCAGGCAGGAAAGCATGTGATGGTGGAAAAGCCCTGCGGCGTCACAGCAGCGGATGTTCGGAAGATGATCGATGCCTGTGCGTCGTCCAATGTGCAGTTTATGGATGGAGTCATGTTCATGCACAACTCGCGCATGGCGGCCATGCGATCAATCCTGAACGATGGCACCAGCGTTGGAGAAATTCGTCGCATTGCCAGTCATTTCAGCTTCTGCGCAGACGATTCGTGGGTGCAGAACAATATTCGCGCCAGCAGTCACCTGGAACCTGCCGGATGTCTGGGTGATCTGGGTTGGTACACCATTCGAGTGATTCTGTTCGCACTGAATTATGAAATGCCGGTTGAGGTTCGAGGGAGAATTCTTCATGGCGTAAAGCGAGCGGACAGTGCAGAGGTCGTTCCCATGGAATTTCAGGGCGAAATGCATTTTGCGAACGGGGTGTCTGCCACGTTCTTCAATTCATTCCGAACGAACCATCAGCAGTGGGCTCACATCAGTGGGTCGAGAGGATACCTGCAGGTCAACGACTTTGTGCTGCCTTATTTCGGGAACGAGGTTTCGTTTGATGTGGGGAATCATAACTTTGTCGCTGATGGCTGCTTCTTCAATATGGAGAAGCACCTCAGAACGATTTCTTTGAGTGAATACAGCAACAACCATCGGAATGCTCAGGAGACAGAGCTGTTCCGAGTATTCTCGAAACTTGTGCTGTCTGGCAAATGCGATCCGTTCTGGCCGGATGTGGCTATGAAGACGCAGAGGATTCTGGATGCAGCCCTTAAGTCCGCCAAATCCGATCACGTGGCCGTTCAACCGTGACGGCAATCAATGGCGTTTCGCGGCCGCGCGTCCGGAACGAGGCGTGAACTTTCCCCGGCTGAATAGCGTGCACCGCAGGCGTATTGTCACCCGATCTCCGGCCGCAGCATGTCGCCTGAGTGGCTCGATAAAATCTTTCTGCAGAGGGCGCCCTGCTTTTTTGTCAGCCACATCAAGAATGGCAGAACAAGTTCGCTTGCCGGTGGCAGATCGTCCGGTCGATCCGCAATTCACCAGAAGGCTCGATGCGACCAAGTTCCGTCATGGTGTGCGTCCTGCTGAAAACACGACAAGGTGCGGAATTTGAAGAACCTCAGCTTTCCGAACCGCACTGTTCCGATACAATCCTGAAACACCGCGTCGGAGTCCCGTCAGGGGTTTTGACGAGTGGCCGGTCTGACCGGCGAAATCCCGGGGGCGATCGGATTTGACTGGGTTTTCGTCAGCCAGGGTGGCGTGCCGAGGTTGATCAGTTGGCCTCGTAAAAAGCTGATCACCAAGAACTGCAAAACCGCAGTTTTCTCTCGCAGCCTAGAAATAGGCTACGCCAACCTAAGGATCCCTGCCTGAGGAGCCGAACGTTGGTCGCAAATTCAGGCTGGCATCAGCTCAGCCGTCTGTTACAGCTGATGTAAGATTTGTGATGGACTGGCCGCGGATGGTTTTGTTTGCTGAACCTCTCCACGGCGACTTAATCAACAAACTACGCACGTAGAGGCTTTGGTTGTGGGACAACAGGACGGGGGTTCAATTCCCCCCGCCTCCATTTCAGCGTCGTGGTGAGGCTTGCAACCCCACCATCTTTCATCAAAGCCTGTCGACGAATGTCGGCGGGCTTTGTTCGTTCTGAGCGAATCACTGCAAAAACAGCGGAATCGAGAACCACAACGATCATCGCAGATCTCTCGACTCACGGGTGTTCGGGAACCCAGGTCTGAGGGTTTAACCTGCCAAACAACACTGGAAACCGACGGACGTCCTCGTTCCTCAGTGCAACCGGCGAAAGGTCTCCTGCCGACGGTTAAGGCCGCGGAGTCACAAAAGTCGCCCTGAACTCCACACGATAGGTCTTGCTCGGATCGCAGACCCTCGGGTTAGGAATCAGCACAAAGTTATCGGTCATCACAGGCGACAACTCGTTCCCGGTGATGATCTCGATGTTCTTCAGGCGATTCGGGAAAAAATGGACAAACGGTCGCCAGCCTCGTTGCGAGCCGTTCTGATTCACCGGTTCAAACGACTTCTCGCCCAGGACTGGCCTGATCTCCAGCACGAACACGCCCGCTGTGACTTCGTTCAGCGTTTGCTCATACGAGAGCTGCCCCGGCGCCATCTTAGCGTTCCACGCTGGATCGCCGTACAGTGCCACGACATCCCGGTCATGCAATAAGCCAGCGCCGTCCTGACTGGAGAGACCGGCTTTCCGCGCCGAATCGGAGAGAGGGAATTTTTCGCGCGGCATCGAGCCCGGTGCTGTCTCGAGCCTCGCAATTTCAGGAAAGTTCGTTTCGAGGCGGTCAATCATCGCGTGTTGATTGGCAAAGAAGGCCTCAGCGAATGTGTAGCGACCCGGTTGTTCAACGAAGTAATCCAAACACCCCCAGCCTCCGTAGCCATACCACGTCGGTACCGTATAACCGATCATTTGGCGCACACCCGCGCTGTTCATAAAGGCCAGCGCCATGGCGTCGGGACCATCGATATGCCCCATTAAGCAGTTTCCGATCGGCAAGTACACCTTCGGATTGGCCGACGAAATCGGAATCCTGTTCCCCATGGTATCGACACCAAACAGTTCGCCTGCTCTCGATTGAAATTCTCCATTGCGATAGCGAAAGCCGATCTGCCAGTTGCGCTCGGTTGCGTGACCGGAAGTGACGAACAAATCGGCGTGGTACTCAGTCAGCGTCGCCGCAAGGGCGTGGGTTGTATCGCTCGGCCCGTGGGACTCCTTTGCTTCGCCGCCGGGAAGTTTGCGAACCGTACGATTCTGCTCGAGTTCACAGTACCACACGCCTTCAGTCACACGGTCCATCGCGAGTTCCGTACCGGACGCCACCCGCTTGATGACGAGAGGTTCGCGCTCTTGAGCGATCGTCAGCGCGTTCGCCGCGTCGTAGCCGGTCAGAATACCCCACAACACGTCGGCAAAGGGATCGTCGTCGAGTTTGCGCGTCAGTCGATGGACGTCGGCAACCATCTGTCGGCTTGCCTCCTCGCTCGTTGCCACGAAACAGGCGTAGCGGGGGAACGTCGTACGCAATGCGAGCAACGATTCGCTGATATGCTTGTCGTAGACAACCACTTCTGCCTGATGTTTGGCGACAAGCTCCTCGACCACTTTCCTCCACTCAGAATGGCTGTGCGTCACCTTCGACACAACCACGACATAATCGGCCCCCTGAGCAACAGCACCGCGCAACAGGCACGCGCCGCAAAACGCAAGCTGGGCTGCAATTCGGAAAAACAACATGCGTTCATTCCCACAAAAGTGGAGGTGCATCAGAACAAGAGTCCGCAATTTCATCCTAAGCATGGCGGCGTTTCCGGGCAAGGCGCAAACGATGGCGGGCAATTCAGGTCATCCCTGCGTTCGTCAGCACCCATCAAAGCGATCTTTTTGTGCATTTTGGCCATTGGGGTGGAAGTCGAACTCAAGACGGCCATGCAAATGCAGCACGGCAACGAGGGGCTCCGGAGCAAGTTCTGCGCACTTGTCCCTTTGGCTGACTGGCCACTTCGAGGCCATTTGGAGAAATTGCATGTTGAATCAGGTATGTATCACCCGGTCAATTCGTCATTAAGTCGCCTTCTCTTTCCGGAGACTCATCGCATGACTCGACCTCTTCGCTTCAGCATGTTTGTTTTCGTATCAATGTTCTGGCCGAACCTCGCATTGTTCGCGCAGCAGGCAACCGATCCCCGGCCAGTCCAGGTATTTATCCTGCTGGGGCAGTCGAATATGGTCGGCCTCGGGAAAATCTCCGGAGGCGAAACTTCGCTGGAGCATGTCGTCAAAGTGAAGAAAAAATATCCTTATCTGCTCAACAAAGCGGGTGATTGGTCGCAGCGCGATGACGTGCACTACGTTCGCGTGATGGATGGTCGGGGAGGTGGAACACAGTTGCTCAATAACGAACTGCTGACCGTTCAGACCTGCAAAACGATCGGGCCCGAGTTTGGGATCGCCAGCCCGCTGGGGGACTCCATCGACGCGCCGGTCATGTTGCTGAAGAGTTGCATTGGCAACCGCAGCCTCGGCTGGGACCTGCTTCCCCCGGGCAGCGAACGTTATGAGTTCTCAATCAAGGACAAACAGGGTCACGAAAAGCGGCTGGTCTATGCCGGCTACAAAGACCGCCCCGAGTTCTGGGAGCTCGATCCTGCCCAGGGAACTGCGACCGAGCCTGGGCCATGGCTCGACCGGCAAGGCAAGCCGATCGACTGGTATGCGGGCAAGCAATATGACTCGGATGTTGGCAAAGCAAAACAAGTGCTGGCCGAGCTTGATCAGTACTCTCCCGGGACCGGGAGCTATGAAGTTGCGGGCTTCTTTTTCTGGCAGGGAGAAAAGGACTGCGGCAATCCGGGACACGCCAATCGTTATGAGAAGAATCTGGTGCGCTTTATTCAGCATCTACGGACCGAGTTCACTGCACCAAGGGCGAAGTTTGTCCTTGCAACTCTCGGTGAGTCAACGAAAGGATGTGGCGGCAATAGCGGTCTGGTGCTCGATGCTCAACTTGCCGTTGACGGCAACAGCGGCAGGTATCCCGAGTTTCAAGGCAACGTCGCAACGGTCTATACGAACCCGATGGCCCAGGGCGGCAGTGGCAATGGACACTACGGCGGCAAAGCCGAAGTTTACATGGATGTGGGGCAAGCAATGGGCGAGGCCATGGTTGAGTTGCTGAAGAAGTAATCCCCAAAGCTGACAGGACTCATGATGTGTCTGCTGCAGGGTCGAAGCGTTGAATTATTTTCTGCGGGGCCATGGAGCCAGGTCGAAACGGCGAAGCAAGAGTACAACAGGGCCACGCGTTTCCGGAGCAAGGTACCCGACGGCTTGCCGCGGCTTACTTGCCACCTCGGACCATCGAGATGAATGGCGTTCGTAAAGTCCTCCTCGATGGTCTTGACAAATTCTTTCGAAGGACGTCTTCCGCTGGTTCGGGAATCAGCCCGAGACGATCGCCGCTTTCGAGTTCTTCGATCACTGGATGAACTGGACGTTGGCTCTCGAGTCGTCTGATTGCGGGCGGCGCCTGTCATCGAGTGTCTGCAAAGAAAGCCACCCGAAAAAGACTTTTCGGGACTTACAGAGACTTGATGCCACTATTCTCCGGCTTTATTGCTTCGCAGAGCGTGATCGCCATTTCCTTGACGGCACGCAGGTCCAGTTTTCCGCTGCCCAGCAAAGGAATACGACTCACTTCAAGGAAACACTTGGCGCTCGGAATCCATAGATTGGGAAGTCCGGAGAGTTGCAGTTGGTCGATGATCTTCTGGCAGTTTTTGAAGTTGGCCTGTGCAGAACAACCAGTCGCTCGCCTTTGGCGGAATCAGGAACTGCTGTCACGGCACACAGGATCGATTCCTCTTGATTGGACGCATGATCTTCTGGCTGCTGATCAATGATTCTGGCAATCTCCTGTTCGATTCGGATGTGAGGCACCATTTCGCCGCCAACCCGGGAGAAGCGGCTTTGATGCCCGATAGTCCGAATCAATCCTTCCTCGTCGATCATTCCAAGGTCACCCGTGGTGTACCAGCCGTCCTGTATCAGCTCTTCGGTCATTCCGGGATGATTCAGATAACCGAGCATCACGTTCGGGCCTTTGACCTTTAAGTATGCCTTCCTTAATTGTTCCAAGGCGTTCATGTGTTTACAGATCGAACGCGGCAGTGACCGAACCCGGAATCACACGGCCGACAGTGCGTGGTTTCGTGGTGGTCTGATTGGGGTATTCCGAACCCACTCGTGAAGCCGGAATGTTGACAGCTGCGATGGGGGAGAGTTCTGTGGCGCCGTAGCCTTCGCTGGGCTCGAAGCCATACTATTTGCGGAAAGAATCCGGCAGATCGTCGGGCATTTGTTCCGCACCGACGATCACCATGTTCGTGGACCTCATCTGTTTCTCACTGCATTGCTTCATATACGAACGAAGGAGGGGCGGCGTGGCGAGGAGGATTGTGGATCTGTGAGTTTTAATCAGTTTGCCGACTGTAGAGGCATCCAGTGGATTGAAATGAAAGACTCCGGAAGGCTCGGTACACAGGGGCAACCACATGGAGACCGTGTATCGGAACGAATGGAAAAAGGGCAACACACCAAGCACGGAATCGGCGGGTCGAAGATGTGTAAAATGGCGTACAGCTTCGATGTTCGAAGCGATATTGTCATTGGTCAGCATAGCGCCCTTGGGATTACCGGTGGCACCAGACGTAAAGATGATGCTCATCACATCGTCGTGCTTCGCGCGTTGGAGTTTCCGTATGTTCGAACGCCGATGCCTGCCGATGTCCCGGAGGAAGATGGTTTGATTGATTTCTGCGACCTGTGTATTCGAAGACTCGTCGGTTCGGAGTTCAAGCTGACCGAAATGCAGCGGATGAGGCGTTTGAATAATCCTCGCATCATGAGTCATGCTGCGGCGATGTATGGAATCGAGCAAGGTCGGGAGTCGGAATCGTTGCAGGATTTGCAATCCGCGAATTGTCTTCTGACTGGTTTCAGCGAGGGGCTTTGAAATGTCCGTGCGGCGGAGAATATTCGCTGTCACATGGAAAAGGCGGTTGACTGGAAATGCTGAACTCGTTCGGTGAGATTCGGGTACTGCTGACATTTCTGGGGACGGTCAGCACGCGGTTCTGGAGGAGTAGAGAAAGTGATCACACGTCGATCACGTCAACCGACTCTGCAAACAGATGACAGTGAACTGCTGCTGCGGTTACGACCGATGTGAAGAGCGGCATGGTGCTTCGTTGCCTCGGTCCGACAAACGGACGCATCCCACGCGTGTTCAGACCGATTCTGGTCATACGAAATGAAACGAAGCCCGGCTTGTCAGACCGGGCTTCGCAGTGGCGTCTGTCGAGCGTCGTCAGATTTTCAAATGACTGCTGATCGCGATCAGTCAGACATCTGGCTTCGGGAAGCATCGTCCGATGGCGCAGCTTTTGTTCTGCTGTCGAACGAGCGGCTCTGACGCAGGCTGATCTGCGTCAGAGCGGACGCACGACCGAAATCGGTCGCAGATAATCGTTCAGTGTATCCGGGCTTACCACACCGCCGCCCATGCCGCTTTTCCCGATACCGCCATACGGAACTCCGTGGACAACGACGTTATGGGCATTGATCCAGCCGTTTCCGGCGACGAAGGCTTCGGCCACGCGAGCACATCGCTGCAGATCTTTGGACCAGACACTATTGCCGAGTCCATAGTCGGTATCATTTGCCAGGCGAATGCCCTCCTCTTCGGTGGAGAATGGAGCAATGAATGCGACGGGGCCAAAGATTTCTTCACGGGCCGCGACGTTATTCAGAGAACCTGCCAGCAGCGCCGGCTTGACATAGAAGCCGTGTTTGCCGGGAATATTCGCCTCGCCGCCCTCCAGAATCAGATCTGCACCATCGGCCACGCCCTTTTGAAGATATCCCAAGACTCGGGCTCGCTGCTTTGCATTCACAACGGGCCCCATCTGAGCGCCGCGATCCATCTGGTAGCCAATCTGGACGGACTTCATGCGGGTGATGCATTCGTCAATGAAGTCGTCATAAATGTCTCGCTGAATGAGCCAGCGAGTTGCATCGCAGCAGACCTGTCCCGTGTGAAAGGTGATCGCATTCACAAGCTTTTGTGCGGTTTCCTGAATATCGACATCGTTGAAGATGACGGCTGCACCTTTGCCACCGAGTTCGCACTTGACGGGAATCAGATTTCGACCAGCGGCCTCTGCAACGAGTCGCCCGACTTCCGGCGAGCCTGTGAAGCTCATCCGTTTGAATTTAGGATTGAGCGAAACAGCCGCTCCGGCGGTTTCTCCGAGGCCAGTCACCACATTCAGGACACCTGCTGGCAGCAGGTCGAGTTCCTGAACGATGCGGCACAGGTACAGTGCGGACAGAGGCGTATCTTCGGCCGGCTTCAGCACGCACGTATTCCCGGCGGCAAGTGCGGGAGCCAAACCCCAGCCTGCGAGCAGGAACGGGAAGTTCCATGGAATAATGAACCCGCAGGGCCCCCATGGCTGGCGAGCAACCCACGCTTCATGGTGCTTCACAGCAATCACCTGACGATAATTGACTGCCTGTGACAGGTCTGCGAAGTATCGAAAGGTATCAATGAAGTTCTGGACATCTCCGATGGCCTGCTCATAGATCTTTCCACAGTCGAGCGATTCAATCGTCGCGAACTCCGCGATGCGAGCTTCCACCGCGTCTGCGATTCGATGCAGACATGCAGCTCGTTCGGCGACCTGCATCTTTGCCCAACCGCTGTTCTGAAATGCGTCAACGGCGGCATCAACGGCCCTGTCGACGTCCGCCTTTTTCAGGCTGGTCACCATGGCAATCTTCTCACCGGAACCCGGATCGAGTACTTCAAAGGCCTGTCCATCGGCCGCTTCAACCCAGCGTCCCCCAACAAACGACTTGTGCAGAGGTGTCGACAGGAACTTTGCAACTTCCGGAGCGAGTTCAGTGGATCGCTCGATCGATGATGTTGACATCAGAAAACTCCTTTTGGTGGAGGGCGTAGCCGGAAAACAACCGAGTCATTCGCGAAGTTTACCCTTGACAACTCCGATTGTGAAACGACCCGCGAGGATCCTGTTGCGAATTCGATCATGCTCCGGAGGTCTGTCGAGGGCAAACGACTCGGGCTCGCAGGTCGCTTGACGACATGACGGGGCACAGCGATCCTGTGAAGCACGAGTGGGCGGCGTCCGTTGAAGTTGCTCTGACAACTCGTGCGTTCCGCGACGTAACAAATGAACGGCAACCGGAAGGAGCCTGATCGATGAAACTCTGTTGTGTGATGACAACCACGGTGTTATTACTTTTTGCCGGCTGCAGCGAAAGGAAACCCGCTGGTCCCCCAGAACCGCCAGCGACGGATTCGAAACTTGACAAAGCGGGCTGAAATCCGACCTCTGGCTCCTCGAATCAACGACGCACGGAACGGAGCACGGATGTGAGTTCAGACTGCCTTCGGCGCGACCGAATGTTGTGCAGGGACCAGTCACTTTTGCGACCGTACCCTGTGCGGTTCACTGGATTGTGCCAGGGGGCACCGAAAGACGGTTGAGATGACGACTCGGATACGATTGGGCATTCTTGGAACATCACAAGTCGCACGGAAGGTGATTCCGCAGATTCAGCAGAGTGCACTGGCCGAAGTCGCGATGATCGGCAGTCGCTCTGCCGAGAGGGCTCGGGTGTTTTCTGCAGAGTTTGGGATTGGAGAGTCTGCCGGCAGTTACGAGGACGTTCTGAAATCGGGC
>JBKDRW010000287.1:0-3419 GCA_046341255.1 Planctomycetota bacterium | reverse complement strand
CGTGCCCCGCTCTCGAGAATACCGTTCATCGGTCTCCGTGTAGAGGTCACGACCGTAGCTGTCCAGTGCCGCGTCAATCGTTTCCTTGCCTGCAATAAATTCCGCCACGTCGGGACGAGAATGTCCAAGCCACGTGCAGATCATCAGCGGTCCGGCAAACAGCACGAACGCAATCAGGAAGGCCACCCACTTCTTTCTCAAAAGTCGCGGGAAGCCGAATGCAAAGAACTCGGCCACCGACGACAAGGACCTCGGCGGAGTTCGATACAGGCAATTGTGCCCCTGGGCAACCAGATCATTCAGATATTGTTCCAGTCTCGCACCCCATTCGCGAGACTGCACCAGCGAAAGGTCGTAGCAGATGGATCGATAGAGTCGTGACAGATTCGCCACATCCTGACTGGCCCATCGCTTCTGACTGCTGTTTTTCAACTGTGACACAAGCGACTCGAATGTTCTCCAGTCCGCCCGGCGATCTCGAATGAAGCGTTCACGATTCACGGCGAGGACCTTTCGTCGCTGGTGAGACACCGGACGAAGAGTTGCTGCCATCTCCATCCACCGGCAACATGTCGGCAAAGTCTTCAGATGGTCTTCGACCCCGTCGCGCTGAAGCCACCGATGAACGGGCCGCTGTACGATCGGAATCGGACGACACTGTCGACGATCTGGTGCCCGACGGATCTGCAGCGAACGTTTTCAGGACACGCAGAATAAACTGCGTATGATGCACGCCCTGATTGCGGAAATACAAATGAGGGTTTCTGGGATCCGGCTGAGGCTCCAGATAGCCCAGTCGCGCCCTCAATGCCTCACTCAGCGGACGCGCAATCTCTTCACGACGAGCATCTGAGATCACGCGATCCGACTCAAACAGCCTCTCAATCACAGACAGTGTACGCTCCGGAACACTGTACCGGCGGGGACATTCGGACCGCACAAGAGGTTGAACGTTCTGCGTCAGTCCTCCGGTCCTGTTGATCCATTCGCGACGCTCATCAATCACCATGGTATCGAAATACAGATCGCCCAGACGCTGCATCCGTCGAGTCATCAGCATGGAAATCAGACCGACGGTGTAAAAGAGCGGCAGCATGTCCGCCGCCCTCAAAAAATTACGCCCCGCCGCGCTGTAAAAATCAATCGGAGTCCCGTTGGTGCGAACAACTCGCAATCCACCCGACCGCTTGCCGGGCGTCTGTCCATTCATGAAGCCTTCGAAGAAACTGCCATAGAACCAGTCCAGCATAAACCAGGTGATCAGAATCAGACCACCAGCCAGACCCTCTCCGAGCCCGCCGAGGAAACCAAACATTCCAAATCCGATGGCACCACCCGCGAGAATGCCCAGCTTCAGCACCATGTCCAGCAGCCATGCCGATGCACGTGTTCCCGGTCCGGCGATGATGAACTGGAAATCGACCCCTTCGGGCGTCTCAACGACGACTCGCGTATCGACTTTCTGACGTTGGACGGATGCAGTCGACATTCTTCGTCAGGAGTTTCCCCTTCCAACCCTGCCGGCGCAGGTATTGGGGCATCATGTTTCTTCCCCGGCGACATTCAGTCGTCGCTCCGGAACAATGACAGAAATCGACTCTTCTTTCAAGTCGTCGATTGGTCCTCGTGCGAAGGATCCGAGCGTTCGATCACGGCAAATCGGAATTGAGGATGAAGGGCGTTTTCAGAGTCTGCAACTCCCTTCCCGATTGCGTCTCCGCGTCGCTGCGTGAGACATAAAACACCCATGCACTCATGCTGACAGCCATGACGATTCCAGTCCCTGAAACAAGCGCCATCCTCCTCACACACGCTCCACTCAATTCCCAAAGAATTCAAAAACGCACCAAAACCAGTTGGCACTCTGAATCCTCACTTCTCCGGCTTTTCGACCTGGCAACGACGAGGTTCATTCCCGACTCCTCAGATGTTCAGATCAGGCACCATCATGAACTTGCCATTCCACGCCTGTTTCTCGGTCGGAGCCATGATGACGTCGCTTCAGAAGATCAGACGCCCCGAAAGCGATCGTTTTGGGCGGTGTGTACATCCTGAGAACCTGGAATTCTTGCGAAATGTGCGGAAGGGACGTCAACAACGGTCTTTCCCGCTACCATACTCCAAGGCACACTCCGGACTCGACCTCTGCTGCGTGGTCTTGCGAAAATCATGCGTCTGACGAAAGAGGCACCACCTGGCCGCGAACCAGTCTGACTTTTAAACCCCTCCTGGAATCTCTATGAAATCGATTCTCATCCAGTTTGATTCCGACGAACACCCCAGTGTGTTTGACCGAGTTGTCGCGGTAGATTCCGGTGTCGAACACTTGTTTTCTTACGGGTCGATCACTCCCGATCATGTTACCGCTCTGACTCATGGCGCGATGTTTACACGTGGTCCGAGTGAACTCAAAAACACGGCAATCTTTGTCGGTGGAAGCGATGTCAGTCGAGGCGAAGCGGTGCTCCGAAAAATTCAAAAGGCATTTTTCGGACCGATGCGGGTTTCCGTAATGATGGATTCCAATGGCTGCAATACGACGGCAGCAGCGGCGATTGCGTCTGCACGAAAACATCTCGCCTTGAAGGGCACCCGAGCTGCCGTTCTTGGAGCCACCGGTCCGGTCGGGTTGCGAGCCGCCGAACTGCTTGCTCTGGAGGGTACTGAGGTGACTCTGGTCTCTCGAGCTATCGATCGAGCCATGCAGGCCTGCGAAACCGTCAGCGGCAAAGTTTCCGGGGCGCAGGTCACGGCACTGTCAGCGAGAGATGCGGCTGCGACGGAGGCGATCTGTCACGGGCATCAATTGGTCGTTGCTGCCGGAGCTGCGGGTGTCACATTTCTGTCCGAAGGCGCCTTGAGTCGCATCTCCGGACTGAAGATCGCCATCGACCTGAACGCAGTACCGCCGCTTGGAATTGCGGATATCAGCGTCTCAGATAAAGCGGCGGACAAATCGGGAGTGCTCTGTTTCGGAGCGCTCGGGGTGGGTGGTCTCAAGATGAAAGTGCATCGACAGGCAATTGCATCCTTGTTCGAATCCAATGATCGTATCCTTGAAACACGTGCGATCTATGATCTGGCCCTCAAGGTGGCCGGATTGATGTAATTCATCGATTCCCTGATTCTGCTTTCTGTGACACGAACTCAACGGTCTTCTTTCGTGGGGCATTCATGAAGGTTGCGTTATTCATTCCCTGTTATATCGACCAGTTCTACCCGAACGTCGGGCTGGCGACCGTAACGGTGCTGGAGAGGTATGGTATCACAGTCGACTTTCCGGAGGCTCAGTCGTGCTGCGGGCAGCCGATGGCGAACAGTGGTTGCATGAACGAGGCACGTCCTCTGGCTCGCAGGTTTATCGACACGTTCGCTGGGTACGACTACATCGTGGCACCGTCGGGCAGTTGTGTGTCCAT
>JBKDRW010000286.1:0-8648 GCA_046341255.1 Planctomycetota bacterium | reverse complement strand
TCTGAGTCCGTTCCGTCGCGTGTTCGGGGGAGAAACCTGATTCCGAGAGCCTGCGACGATGGATTTCGGCTCGAGTGGAATCACCGATCTTTGAAAAGTAGTCCGCGAGAACCTGATGAGTTTCAGCATGCTCCGGATGAGACATCAGAATGGACTGCAGCCATGCGACGCCCTCGTCACGAGACTCATGTCGCAGGCGAAGTGATCCAAACTGAAAACGCAGGTTGACGTCATCAGGTTTTTTCTCAAGCTGCTTGGCGAGATCTTCGATCTGCTTGCTGACAGGCTCAAGAGATTCATAAATCCTGAGTTCCTGCTGAGACTCTTCACGTCGTCCGGACTTTTGCAGCGCCATCGCCAGAGCATATCGAATTCTGAGGTCATCCGGCCAGACCGTGGCGAGCTCTTTCAGGATCTCAACGGCCTGTGATGCTCTGGAATCTGCAACAAGAATTTCCGCGAGCAGCGTCTGAGCTTTTTCCGTATTCGGACTCAGTTCCATGGCGCGTCGGCATTCTGTTTCCGCTTCGCTGTATCGCTTCAGATCCTTCAGGGTCACAGCAAGCTGCAGAAGTGCCACCGGATCGCTGGCATTCAGAAGCAGACATTTTTGAAACGCCGCAGCCGCTTCATCGAGTTTCTGCTGTGCGGCCAGAGCACGCCCAAGTTCTCGATGGCAGTCCGACAATTCCGGAGCCAGCTGAACAGCGGTGCGAAATGAGGATTCAGCTTTCTCAGACTGTTGCCTGCTGTCGAGATAAAGCTGTCCGAGTCGAAAGTGAGGACGGTAATCGCCGGGTGATTCTTTGGCCCATGCCTCAAGTAACATCGTCGCTGCATCATACTGAAGGTTCAGGGCATAGCCCTTCGCATAGGCTTCACAGATCTCCGGACCGTCTTCGCCAGGGGAGCTGATCAGCGTCGCAAGATGCTGTTCTGTCTCCCGCAACTGTCCCGTCTGGGCGAGACAAAGCCACCATTCTCGCTTCAGACGCTCAGGGTCGGCATATCGCAGTCGCAGTGCTTCATCCAGATGCTGGCGGACAGCCGGAAGATTTCCAAGTTTTCGAAAGCATCGGGCCATCCAGAAGTGGGTTTCAGGATTCTCAGGATCCAGGTCCATGGCGGTCCGGAACCGAGACATTGCCGAGTCGGCATTTCCTTCCGCGATCAGTTGTTGCCCTGCAGTCAGGTGATGCCGAACCCGTGCCGGAGTCACAGTCATGCCGAGAATTACTCCGCATGCAAGCAGAACGAGCCACAGCCACCAGCGCACGCGGCCCAGTCGCATCGGTTCAGAATCCTGCCCGGATGCAAGACCGGAAGTCATTGACCTGCTCCCGGAAGCAGGTAATGACGGAGTTCATGTTCCACACAGAGACATTCCGAGCCCGCCTTCATGTGATGCAGTGTCTGTTCCGCCCCGGAAGGCCAGATTACCCGAACGGTGTCCACCTGAGTCCGATCTCCGATTCCGAACACCAGCCGTTTTTCATTGGAGGCCGCGTAGCCGTCTCCCGCAGTCATCTGTTTCTTCAGCGTCAGGTCACCGGCCACGACCTCAATCTCCGCCCCGATGGCATCGCGCTGAGACAGACCGGTCAGTCGAATACCGATCGAATTGCCCGTGCTGGCCGTGCGATTGGCCAGCAGTACGGCTGGTTCAAAGAGCCGCACAATCGCAACGTCTTCACGACCATCCTGATCCCAGTCGAGTCGCGACATCCCGCGAGCAAGCTGAGGATGCTGAAAATATGGCCCGAGTGTTTCGGGATTGACTTCCATGAACGACTCACCGTTGTTGCTGTAAAACTGTGGACGCATCCGGAACGGGATGTCCTCGTCTGAAAAATCGTCCACATGTCCGCTGACAACGATCAGATCCGGTCGGCCATCCAGTTCTGCATCAATAAACTGCGTTCCCCAGCTGAGCATCGTGATACTGCTGTCACGCAGGTTTTTCGCTCGAGTCTGATCGATGAAGCCTCCGCCAGCCTGCTGTTCATAGAAGGTATTGGATTCGCTATGGAAATTGGTCACAAAAAGATCAATCAGTCCGTCGCCTGTCGCATCATCGGCTGCGATGCCCATGCAGGCCTGAGGGCGACCATCGGAATCGTACGCGACTCCGGCGAGGACACCGCGCTGCTCAAACGACGGGGAGGCTCCGGGAGCAGGGGTGCGATTGGAGAACAGATAGTTGGCAGTCATGTCATTCGAAATGAAGATATCCAACCCTGGCTCCGGATCCAGATTGGCCACGACCAGCCCCAGCCCACGTCCCTCCACCGCCCGAATCCCTGCCTCACTTCCCACCTCCTGAAATCGCCCGTCGCCGAGATTCAGCAGCAACATATCGTCAGATGCGGAGAACTCTGTCGGGATACATGTACGAATGGTGTTCGTGTTCGCTCGGAAACATTTGTGTGTCTGTGATCGCGTGGGATCACAATAGTTCACGTCGTATAAGTCCGGTAATCCATCACCGTTGATGTCGGCGATGGCACTGCTGACGGTCCAGTCCGAGCTGACGATGCCAGCAGTCACCGTGTCATCGCTGAATGTCCCGTCGCCCTTATTCGTCAGCAGTCGATTGACCCCGAAGTTCGACACATAGAGATCCTGCATGCCATCACAATTGTAGTCACCAACCGCAGCTCCGTATCCGATGGACTGATCGTCCGGAATTGCAGTCGCAGTGACGTTGACGGCATTCCCGCGAACATTTCGAATGATCTGATCTCGGGAGACTTCTTTCTGTACGGGCCACGGGCCCGACTGCGGAAAGAACAGATCAGGAGCAAGATCATGATCAAGATCAATGACGGAGACGCCACCGGCGATACTTTGATAAATCATGAACCCCGGACCTTCTTTCGGAGCTCCATTTTCATACTGGAAACTTAGCCCCGACGACGCTGCGATGTCTTCAAAATGGACCGTGGAGTTCCTGACGGTCCCGGTTGTCGCGACATCCGCCGAGTCCGCAGTCAGCGTCGGCAGTGGCATTGAAGAAAAATCGCATGACAGAGCCAATTGTCCGGCAGGGATTGTCTGCGGTACGTCATCATTCAGCAGAGCACGCAGGCGTTCTCGCTCTGCCTTATCTGCTGCTGAAGGGTGGTAGGTTTCAATGGCGACCTGCCATGCCCACGATTCCCAGAACCGACCGAGCCTCTCACACAACTCCCCGCATCGCTTCATTCGTTCGGCGGATTTTTCAATCAGCAGAATATCGTGGATCGTCAGACAGAGTGACTCCAGCAAAGCGGCTCGCTCGGCGAATGCTTTCGCCTTTTCAGTCTGGCCGTCGAGCGTCAGCAATTGAGCGAGCTGGTATGACGCTCCGACATGATTCGGATCACGACGAAGACATTCCCACGCGCAGCGGATTGCGCCCCGGATATCGCCCTGCTTCCGGGCCTGAGTTCCCTTCACCCACCAGATCTCCGGGAAAGTGTCGGCCGCGGGGGGCAGGTTCTTCTCCCATTGGACAAGCTCACTCGATCGGGATTCGCTGACCAGCAGAACTCCCAGCTGAGCATGCGCTTCAATCAACTCGGGTTTCGCCGCAATGATCTTTCTCAGCATGTCCTCACAATCGCGAGGAAAATTCTTGAACATCAACAAACGTGCTCGACCCATGAGTGGAGCCACATCGTCGGGTACCGCCTTTTCAAACATGCGAAGCATGGCTTCGGCTTCGTAGAGTTCCTCGGTGTTGCCCACGAATGCGAGTTCCTCAAGCGTAAAAGCACGGCCTCGAACCAGTGCAAAGAGATGAGGGTGAGATTCCCAGCGGCGACATTCGGCAAGGTAGATGGCGGAGAGCCGGCGATGAATCGTCAGGTCATCCGGAGCCAGCTTTAATGCTCTTTGAAAAAGCGTTTCGGCATCGGACACAAGGCCGGCAAAGATGGCCTGCTGGCCTCCCTCCTTGAGAGCCTCAAGAACCTGCTTCCCCTGCGCATCCGCTGGCAGACTCAGGCATAGTCTGACACCCTCTTCGAACTGGCCGCATCTGACAGAAGACTCCGCAGCCAGCAGAATGGCATCAATATTTCCACGACCAAGTTCCAGAGCTTCGCAGGCCAGCCGAAAGGCTTCGCGATGGTCACGTCGGTTTTGAGCCGCCTTTGCATCGGCGAGGAGCGAATCTGCACTCGGGCGCCCGAACAGAAACCAGCACACGGCAGCCACAGAGATCGACAGCAATGCCATCGGAAGGAAACGTCGATAGGCTGACCATCGGGTCATGAGTCACCAGCGAAAATTTGCATAATGGCCGCGCTCAAACAAAAACCGGCGACAAAGCATGATACTTTGCCGCCGGGAAAGTCAACAAATCGCGCTGTCAGACTCAGGTCGTCAGAACTCGCCTACAACTTCACCGGAACTTCGGGTGCCGAGGGCTCCCCAGACTCCATACGGGCTGCGTCCACCACCACTGGAGTTCGGATCCGGAGCCGATTGGTTTCCAGAGTCTATGTTCTCGCTGACAAATCGAACCGATCCATCTCCCAGAAGAATCTGGGCGCCACCGACATGGCGACTACCGGCAGAGTACAGTCCCCAGCCGCCGTCCCAGCCTCCCCCTGAAGAACAGTTTGGGCTGTTTGGCGGAAGAACCGTTACGAAGCCGGTTGATGAGCAGTTGCCTTCGCACCAACGGTCGCCTCGCCATGGCCGGAGAGTCAAAGACGTGTTGTATTGACGATTGGTGACCACCGCCGTCGACTTGCAGGAGGCCGGATTGGCGGAAGCGTCAAAGTCAACCACGTTGCCATTCAGGTCCGACCGATTGTTTTCCGTGGCCACACAGATCTCGCCCATCATGATGGTATTGCTCGAGCCGTCAACCATGTCGCGGAAACCAAATGAGGTGAACAGACCGAACATTCCGCGGATCGGACGCGAAGAATTCCAGTTACCCGACTGGTTGTTTTCAATGATCGTGTCACCGAAACAAACAGCGTAATTCGTTCGGCCAATCGCCGGCCAGCCCGGTCCACGAGAACTTTCAGACGGACACTTGAACGCAGCAAACGAGTTTCTCCACACCGGATAGTCGTCGCGCCACGGAGCTGGTCCGTTTGGAAACCAGCTTGTTCCACTGCCCGGCAGAACTCCACCAGACTGAAACTGCTGGTACACGTTCGCCTGTTCGATGTAAGGCAGGATCGCCGGCAATGCGCCGAGTCGGCTCCAGTTGCTGGTGTCGCCACCGTTGTCCGTGCCACCAGTTCCTGCCTGGAACCTGTTGTAGACGTCGTGATAATTATGCAGGGCAATCCCAAGCTGCTTCAGGTTGTTCTTGCACTGCGTCCGCCGTGCAGCCTCTCGGGCCTGCTGAACTGCTGGCAGCAGCAGGGCAACAAGAATGGCGATGATGGCGATCACGACCAGCAGCTCGATCAACGTGAATGCTCGCCTGTTTCCGGCGACGAATTGTTTCATGTACTCCTCCAAATCCGTTGATAATGACAGGGAAATTTCGAACTAAACTTTTGATGTCCAATAATGGGTGCATCTGTTCACGTTCAGGAAATTCAAGCGATCAATAGAATTTTTCGACATCGATACTTTAGTTCAGATAATTTTCTGCTTCAATGTAATTATTCATGGTTTATTCATGAAGTTGCCTTGTGTTTGGGCTTTTGGGTGACTTCTTGAACAGTATCGGTGATGGTTTGAAGATTGCTTCTTTGTTTTCTGCACAAATGTGCATGTGAGGATTGCGATGCGACATTTGCGATTTGGCCTTGGGCTGTCTCTGCTCGGTATGCTCATTGGTTGCGGGGGCCCCACGGATGAGGTGATGGAATACGATGCAAAGGTGAGCGAAGAAAAGTCTGCCGAGTATGCAGCACAGCAGAAGGCTGGGCTGGAGAACGCGATGAAGCAGATGAAGAAGGGCAATCGCGGCAATCCCAACCAGCGTTGATCAATGCTGCTGTTCAGCGGTCTCGCAGGGTGCCGTGATCATTGCAAAGCAAAAGCCGTTTTGGTTTGGAACAGTTCCCCCGTTGTGGGCTCTTGTTGGGTGTTTGGCGATGGCCTCTGGGTTGTTCCATCTCAGGCGACCGAGGCCTGCAATTTTTTGCACATCCCCGATGGAGTTTCCGGAGTCGGCGCTGTCAGAGGCCCAGTTGCCCAATCATCCCTGGATGTTTGCGAACAGGACGTTCTTTGCCAGACGCGCCGGCCATTGTCAGTGGAAAGCGACTCATCCTTCTGGATACACTCAGAAGGCCCGTCGTTTGATCGATTCTGACTGTCGGCAGGGGGTGGAAGAATGCGGTTGGTTCGAACAGTTCCGTCCTGGAGACAAGCAGGCATGCTGTGGGAAATGCGTCCGCTGCGGTGGCTGCACGTCCTGCTGATGATCTTGATCTTCCAGTTGAAATCTCTTGCTCAGCAATCGCCGTACGATGTCTTTCCGTCCGCTGAGCCGCCATATTTTCGAGTGCGTCTTGAAGCTGGCGCCGAGCCAGGCCAGTTGATCTTTCCGGTCAATTTCACGATCTGGATCCCGG
Source organism: Planctomycetota bacterium (assembly GCA_046341255.1). Lineage (GTDB taxonomy): Bacteria > Planctomycetota > Planctomycetia > Planctomycetales > Planctomycetaceae > SXXK01. The sequence goes on along the minus strand of JBKDRW010000286.1, from coordinate 2,112 downwards.
AGCATGTCAAGACATTGCGCGGCATCGTGATTCATCAGCATGGATGCGGAGAAGGCTCGTGCAGATCGGGACTGACCGGAGCATGGGATCTGCATTGGCAGGCCCTTGCTCGTCAACATGATTGTGCGCTCCTTGCGCCGGCGTTTGAGCAGCCTGAAGGTGCAGATTGCCAGATGTGGTGTGACCCGCGAAACGGCTCAGCCAGTGCGTTGTTCAGGGGACTGACTGAATTTGCGAAACAAACGGGCCATCCGGAACTGACCGACGTTCCGTGGGCGTTATGGGGACACAGTGGCGGTGGTCATTGGGCAGGTGGCCTGGTGATGCTCTATCCCGAACGCGTCGCCGCCGCGTGGCTTCGGTCCGGCGTTCCGTTGCTCGAGCCGGATCCCGGCCGAGCGGGAATCAAGCCGCATGTTTTGTCAGATGCGGCTCTGAGGGTCCCCGTGATGTGCAATCCTGGAACGAAAGAGGGCGTCACGGTCAGGGATGGGCGATTCGCTGGTGTCTGGCCTGCGAATGAGACGTTTTTCAAGACTGTTCGGTCGAAGGGTGGTCTGATCGGTGTCGCTGTGGATCCCCTCAGCAGTCATGAATGTGGCAATCAGCGATACATGGCCATACCTTGGCTGGATGCCTGTTTGTCGGCTCGTCTTCCGGTCGAACGTGGCCAGGCGCTGCGGGACATGCCGACGCAGGATGTGTGGTTGGCGGAACCAGCAGGGTTTGATGTGATTCCTGCAGATTCGTTTCAGGGTGATGCGCTGACGCGATCGTGGTTACCGAATGAAGTCACAGCGAAACTGTGGAAGCAATACGTGCGGGACACTGTCATCGGGGATGAGACGGCACCACCAGCGCCGGAAAACGTGATCCTTCGAGGTCGTACGCTCAGCTGGACGGCACGAGCGGATGTTGAAAGCGGGCTCTCGGGATTTGTCATTGAGGTCGACGGCAAAGCGTTCGGGCGATTGCCTGAAACGTCTGTCAATCCTTTCGGACGTCCGATCTTTCAGAATCTTCAGTACAGTGACACGCCCACACAGCCGCTCGTGGAGATGCGATTTGAGTTGCCCGAAACTGCGGTGACATCTCAGGTTCGCATTCTTGCAATCAACACGGTCGGCCATGCTTCCGTGCCGAGCGAACTCGCGAAAGTGATCTCGCCATGAGTCAGCTCAGGATCATGTCACGACGTCATTCGATGCTGATGACAGCTGCTGCGACAGTCGGAGGAATGCTGGCGCCCGCGAATACGCAGGCCGTTGTCGATGAAGAGCGGCGGAGGCCGCTGCAACTCGGTTTCAGTCTCTATGGAATGAAGACATTGTCGCTCGATGCGGCGATCCGAACGTGTGCAGAGATAGGCTATTCAAATGTTGAGCTGTGTCTGAATGCGGGTTATCCGACAGAGCCCCGTGTGTTGACCGGTGAGCAGCGACTGTCCTGCGTGGAGCTTCTGAAATCCACCGATCTGTCCGTTCCATGTCTGATGATTCATCTCAGTCTGACAGCAGATGATGCGACGCATAAAAAGAATCTTGGCATCATCACCACTGCTGGTGAGCTGAGTCATCAGCTGGGGCAGAGTCAACCGCCATTCCTCGAAACGGTTCTCGGAGGCAGTCCGGAGAAATGGGATCAGCAGAAAGCGGGAATGCTGCGGCAACTGCGGGACTGGGCTGCTACGGCTCAGGCCGCAGGGACGATGCTGGCGTTGAAAGCTCATGTTGGCAGCGCGGTCAATTCCCCGGAGCGTCTGAACTGGCTCATCGATCATGCGGATTCCGCGTCGCTTTGTGTGGCCTTCGATTTCAGTCACTTTGAATTGCAGGGAATGGATCTGGAGTCTTCACTCGACGCGTTATTGCCTCGAACAAAGTTTATCCATGTGAAGGATACCGCGGGTGACGCCGGGAAATTTCAGTTCCTGCTGCCGGGCGAGGGGCGAACAGACTACGTCTCATATTTTGGCCTGCTGAAAGCTCGTCATTACTCCGGCCCGGTATGTGTCGAGGTCAGCGGCCAGATTTCGAATCAGCCGGACTATGATCCCGTGAAGGCTGCGAAGCAGTCGTTCGATGTGCTCTCCGATGCGATGGAAAAGTCGAG
>JBKDRW010000285.1:0-5668 GCA_046341255.1 Planctomycetota bacterium | reverse complement strand
AACAGACTCGCGTGTCGTGAATCGTGAGGGTCTCAATGCACGAGATCTCATTGTATCTCTGCTTCCCGCTTCAGAGTATGATCGGATTGTCATCGACCTTTCGTTTATCTCGATCACACTCATCCTCGAAAACGTCTGGCCGTTGCTGAGTGGATCCGGTGCGATGATCGCACTTGTGAAACCTCAATTCGAAGCTGGCAGAGAAGCCGTCTCGAAAGGCAGGGGTGTGATTCGCGACGATGAGACTCGCCACAACATTCGCCGCCGGATTGAACGCTTTGCATGGGATGCTCTCCCCGGTTGCTCAATCCCCGAGACGATTGAATGTCCGCTGCCGGGCTCCGATGGGAATCGCGAGTTTCTCATGCTGCTTCAAAAGCAGCAGCATGAAAGACAAAACATGTGTCAGGCCCCGTCGGATAGCGCGAGAGCCAGATCGCGAGGTAACGAATGACACGATTGCCTCGAAACACTGATGATGGAACCCTGAATGGCTGGACCAACGCAAAGACTCTGCTCTGCATGCTTCCCCATTGTGAATCAAGGATGAGTGGCCCTGCCTGGAACCGGCCTCAGACCGGCATCATCCGAAACAACTCCATTCACAACCAACTCCCAACGACAACCGAACATCGTTTATGGGCTTTGTGCGGCTGGCAGAAAGGCCGCGAGGCTCCATAAGGCAATCGTTGTATCACTACTGCCGGAGGCAACAGTGCGGGACTTCTCTTGAACATCGATGCAGGTGATCGGTCCATTGTGAGCCGTTGCAGAGGTATCATCCAGAAATCGGTAGGCTTCGTAAGCGAGAGGCACATCAGCCGGAAGGGGCTGTTGCCAGTTCCAGAGTATCAGCGATCCATCGTTGCCTCCGGAAATGAGATAAGGCGAATCTGCCGCAAAAGCCACTGCGGAAACACCTCCCGCATCATGACCTGAGAATGCGCAGACTGATTGGAGCGAATGAACGGCAGGTTCCTGTTTTGAAGGAAATCGAAGCACCCACCCTATGCTCTCTGATGTCTGCGTGATCTGCCCTGCAACGATGACGAGGTCGCCGTTGAAACTCAGGTCACACGTCGCCAGCAAGGCATCCGGGCCTGCCGGACTGGAAGACACGATCATCGGCTCCGCAGAATACCCGAGAGAATCATTGTCTTTTTCAGCCATCCGCATGCTGGCAATCTGTCCGCCGGAAGTGACCGCCACGAGCCTCGAGCCATCGTCCGACCAGGCAATATCTGTCACTCTGGAGTCGAGCTGTCCGACATCCTGAGTCCATTCCAGGATCTGCAATGGAGCATTCCAGTGCCACATTTTGATCGAACCGTCTTCACCCCCGGTCACAATCAGCCTCCGTCGCGCCGCGAAGGTTCCAGTCGGACCTGTTGCCATCGCTGAGACACCTCCCCGATGCGTCTTTTGCTGATGAAACAGTGGGCGTCCGAACTGATCTGACTCTGGTTGCCCGTCAAAAACCCGAAGCGATCTCCCGGCAGCCAGCACCTGCTTGCCAGCCTCTGCCGACGTCAGGGACACCGCGGTCACCGGAAATGGACCTCGAAACTGACAGATCAATTCACCACTCGAGAGATTCCACCACCCAATCGTGGTACCGTCGAATGTGACAATCGAGTTCTCGTTCGCGTTCGCGTTTTGTCCGGTAAACTGAGCGTCTGAGGCACTGAAGCTTCCCGGGACAAAGACCCGGGTCACTCGCCACATCTCCACCTCAATCAACTGAATGCCGAGATCAGTCGACACCACAACCTGGTGTCCATCATCGGACCAGTGTGCTGACGTAATATTCTGAACGGCCTGCCCCTCAACACTTGCCAGAGACACTCTTCGTTCAGCCAGACGATCCGACGATTTCCTTCCGGTGGAGTCCTTCTGATCGTTGTCCGTCGGAATGGCGACTGCAGACCCCGACAGGCTTTCCGAAAGGTTTTGGATCGCCGGGTCCTGAAACAAGGTCCAGACTGAAAGTCGATACGTTGTTGTCTTTTCCTTTCGACTGGTTTCTGCCGAAATGACCAGCATCTGCCGTTCGTCCGGAGAGACTGTGACACGCTCAATCGGTGTACCATCTCGATCATAACGTCTCGAACGCCGAAGTTGCTGTGCCGTCGACCCGGAATCACCCGCAACCACTTTGGTGATGGACCATTGACTGAGCTGACCATCCAATCCAGCCGAAATCAATGTGCCATCGCGAAGCCACGCGAGCGATGTCAGACTTGTGTTCTTCGCATGCGCTTTCATACGAGTGATGACCGCCCCGTCAACGCTCCGCCAGATTGCGATCATCCCCTCACGGCTGCCCGTCGCAATCAGGCCACCATCGTGGGAAATCGCAATCGCCGTCACTTCAGAGCGATGGGCTCCGGTCAGAGTCAACACGGGCTTCGGTGCAGACGTAGAGAGCAGATCCGGAATTGACCAGACAAGGCAATCGCCCGCACGCGAGGATGATGAGTCCGATGCCGTTGTGACAAGCGTTCGACCATCCTTCGATGCGGCAAACGCATTCCGCAAACCGACACCATGAATGACCTGAAGCTGAACACCCCGTCGTTTCGATCCAGCGTCCATGTCCCAGAGACGAAGACTTCCGTCGAATCCAGACGTGATCAAAACCCTCTGAGCCGATCCATCCCCCGGCACGTCGACACAATCAATCCGCGACACATTGAACTCATGTCCCTCGCGAAAGACTTCCACGGACTTCATCATTTCGGAACTCCGGATTGGCTTCAGCGTTGTTGCGTCCCACAGCGCGATCGTGCCATCAGCAGCGCCGGTGACCAGCAAACTTCCATCTTCCGCAAACTGGACTGCTTGAACCGGGGCACGATGCACGCTGCTATCTGTATTGAGCCGCTTCGAATCCACTGCCGATTGTTGCACATCGGGAAATTCCAGATCCGCGGGTGCGAAGTCTGCGAATTGATATCGACCGAATGTCCGAATCCGGGATCGCTCAGTTTGTAATCGTTCCTCGCTGATTCCGACAGGACATGCAGCTGCATCTTCTGCTGACGATACCATGGCAAGACCAAAGGCCTTCAGGATTTCCCGGCTGTCGTTTTCATGCGTTGCCAGATTCCATAACCGACTGAACCCATCCGTACTGCTGGAGACAACATAAATTGAAGTCTGGTCGGCAAACGATGCCTGAGTGACTCGCGCTCCATGTCCCCGAAGTGTCGTTCGAAGAACCAGCTCTCCCGATTCCGAGCGATCCCAGACTCCGATGCTTCGATCATCCGACGCGCTCAGCAGATGAAGGCCATCGGGCGACCAGCTCAGATCCTGTACCGGACGAGAGTGATGACGAAGCAACCACGACATGTTGCCGGCACGCTCCAGCATGGCTGGATCCTGAAACGGAAACGAACGGCTGTTTGCGCCGTCAGCTCGACGCAGAGCCAACAGGTTTCCATTCTTACTGTTGCTGATGATCAGATTCTGACCATCCGGAGACACGGAAAGCCTGAGTGGAGCATCGTGATGTGTGCGGCTGAGCCCCAGCTGGCCGAGTCGTTCCGGTCGCAACGGGACGTTGTTGTCACCAGGTACCAATTCCGGGACATGGTAAGCAAGGATATCAGCCGACTGCTCGCCTCGAGTGCCGGCGTAGATAAAGTCGCGGCTTCCGGGAATCCACGCGACATCGCGAATGCTGGACCTGACCAGCATTTCCGCAATGACGCTTCTTGATTCAAGATCCCAGACCAGAAGACGTCCGGAATCATCTCCGGAAAGAAGATTGGTACCCTGCACATCAAGTCCGCGAACATGGGCCTCGTGACCATTCAGTTCATTGGTCGTCGGTTCGCCGATCTTCCAAAGATGAAGTGTTGTTCCCGATGCCGCAACCAGAGACTCGTTGTTGACGAATCGAATTGCAGCGATTGGCTGCATGAGATGGATCGACGCCGATTCCCCTTCCGACCAGTCTGAATCCGTCGCAGGGTTTTTCAGCACGGTGATTCTTCCGGATGAATCACCCATCGCGAGTCGGCTGCCGTCAGGACTTATGGACTGAGACTGGATCGGTTCTTCGCTTTTGCGAGTTCGTCGGAGCAGTTGTTCTCGCTGAGCGTTCAGTTCCACAGTTCGCTGTATTCGAATTTCCTCCGGCAGCTGAGGCAGCAACTCGCCCTCAAGAAGTCGATCGAGTTGTCGCAGCGCGTCGGAGTAATTTTCGTTCAGGGTCAGGCCGCGAATTGCCTGGGTCTGGATTTCCACCTGCGCAATTTTAGCAGCTGTTTCTGCCTGCATCTGCCGTCCACGAGCCTCGGCCTCTCCCTTTTCAGCTGCCACGAGCTGCAGGTTTGCTTCCGTCACCTTTTTCGAGGCGTCTTCTGCCTGGGCGACAGCGACCGCAGCTTCCATGCGAGACTGCGTGGCGGCCTGCTGAGCTTTGGCCGCCTCATCTCGAGCCGCCAGCGCCTGTTCATTGGACTTCGCCGCGGCCATGCGAGAAGTCTCCGCTTCCTGCTGAGCCACGACAGCCTCAGCCTCGGCCCTGGATGCTTCCGTCTTTGCTGTCTCGGCCTGAGCCAAAGCGGTCTCCGCAGCAGCTTTCGCATCGTTCGCAGCACTGATCGCCAGATTGGCTTCAACTTTTCTCGCCGTAACCTCAGCATTAAGATTCGTAATGATTCCGTTATCGTAAATCGACTTCCCACCCAGCGCCACCACCAGCAGCATCGCCGCAAGTGCTGTCCATTTGATGCCGGAACGAACTGTTCTGGCCTGTAACAACTTTTTTGACAGCATCATGAATTCTGGATCTGCTGGCTCCTGAGCAGTGACCTGCAGACCAAGATCATAGTCACCCTTTCGGCTCGCAAGTTGTGCGTATCGCAGCCGCGTCGATCGTAGTCCAGTTCGAGCCAGAGTGTTCTGCGGCCACGCACGGAGCGACTCTTCGAACAACGCCGCTGAAGTCTGATATGTGTGGTAGGCTGACAATGAGACAGCGTCGGCATCGTCGCCCACCAGCTCTGCAGCACGTGCGCTGAGTCGTCGACTTTCCTCGTGACGCTGATAGTTTCGAACAGCGAATTGGAATTCCAGCACGCTGCCGAATCGTTCATCCGGATTCGTTCTCATCGCTTTCAGAGCAATATCAAGTAACTCACCTGTCTGCGGTACCTCACGGATCCTGTTGATGCGGAGAACGTTATCGATCGCCTGCCAGAGCTGGCTGCGACCGGCTTTGGATTCAACTTTCGGAAACTCGTGCGGTGGAGTTCCGGTCACAATTTCAAACAGAATTGCTCCCAGAAGATAGATATCGCTGCATTCACCGATGGCTTCCGGAGGTCCCATCCAGAGTTCCGGGGACATATAAGCCGGGGTTCCCGCCCCGTAAGAAGCGACCGGTGATCGAAAGTTCTGCTCGGCCGCATGAGGCGCAGGAACAGCGAGTCCCCAGTCGAGAACCAGCACTTCGCCGAACTCCCCGAGCATGATATTCTCGGGTTTCAGGTCGCGGTTGATGACTCCATGATGATGTGCGTATGCGATGGCATCGCAGGCTTTGTGAAGAACATCGAGGTTCTCCTGCAGCGACATTTCGCGAATTCTCTTGTTCCACGGAATGCCGTGTACTCGCTTCATCACATAATAGGGCATCCCGTCTGCCGTCTCGGCC
>JBKDRW010000284.1:0-4069 GCA_046341255.1 Planctomycetota bacterium | reverse complement strand
TCCAAGAACTGCTTAAGCTGTCGAACAGCCTCGACAAAGAGCAGGAACGCCACGTTCGTGAGAATCTCAGCGAAGAGGAATTGGTTATCTTTGACATCCTGACGCGGCCAGCCCCGGAGCTGACCACCGCCGAACGCCACGAGGTGAAGAAGGTTGCAAAGGACCTGCTTGTCCGTCTAAAAGAAATGCTGGTCCTGAACTGGCGTCAGAAATCTGCAGCGAGGTCATCTCTCAAGATGGCGATTGAGGACACTCTCGACACACTACCCGCCGTCTACGATCGCCCACTGTACGCCCAAAAGTGTAGCGCCGTCTTTGAGCATGTGTATGAAAGTTATCCAGAGCGCAATTCCGGGGTTTACACCGAGGCTGGTTGATGCTGGTGAGCCGCCGGGCTTGCCGGGCCTGGCGGCTGATTGCATGTTATTGTGAGTTGTCAAAGATCAGCGTTCCACAACAGTGACGATTACCAGTCCCGCATTTGCTGCTCGATCTGCTCGCTGCGTTTTGCCAGGTTCGCACATGCTCGGTCGTTGGCTCGGATCTTCTGGCGAACTTCCTCTGCTTCCTTGAGCAGTGATTTCACCTGTTCCTCGCGGGACTTCCGAGTGACGGGGTTGGTCTCGCGATCGATCTCGAGGCTCCTGTTCTGCTCGCGAGTTTCGAAGTACGCGATGCGGCCCTGCAGATCACGGTTGTCGTCCATGAGCCGCTGACTTTCCTGCGACAGTTCCCGAAGCTGCATCCAGAGTTTCTTCGTTGTCGCAGGAATCAAACAGCAACTGACGAGCTCTGGATGCGTCGCTCAAGCCGTCCTTGATCTGTTGCAATTCACCATAGAGCGGTGTCGTCACTTCGTTGTGCAGAGATTCAGTGTCCTCCAGTGCCTTGTCCGCAGCGGCCACTTCCTTTTGCAGACGCTGCTGTTCTTTCTCCAGCGAAGACTGCATCGCCGCCTGAGCCTTCCATGTCATTCGCTGCTCATAGAGCTTGACCGCCTGCTGCAGGTCATCCAGCGATTTGCCAGCGGCCTCCAGTGTGGCTTTGACCGACTCGGGATTCGGCTCCTTGCCACCAGCGATCTGTTTGACCAGATCACGGTAACTCTGAACCTTCTGCTGCTGGCGTTCTTTCTGTCGGCCAGCAATCTTCTCAATCAACTGAGCAACATTCATGACAATACTCCATTCAGGGTTTGGGGAAAAAGTTCGTGGTCACTTCTGACATCCGCTTGCCACAGCTCGATGAAAGCGTCCGGTGGCGGCGATCACGTCAGCATCAAATCGCATCGGTGCAGACTGTTCGGCAGCGTTCAGGCAAGTCGCCTTCCCTGACGGGAGTCAACAACGAGTCATGAACTGCCAGGCATGGCCGTGGCTTTCACGATGAAACCATGCCCAGGGACCAAACGCCGCATGCAATTCACACATGCGAACAGATGCGATCTCAAACTCTGAGCGAGTGGTTGGAATCGGAATCGGTACTTGGGTGGAAGATTGACCTGACCACAGCACGCAGCCGCTACGAAACTCCAAAAAGAAACCCGACTTGCGTGCCTCAGACCAATCTCGTACGATTTTTGCGTGAAACAGGCTGTTTTGTGCTCGGCGTTCAGGGAATGATCGCGTCAACGGAAGGGATTTCGTATGCAAGGGGCCTCTCGCTCTGCGGCTGCGGGGAAAGAAACTGGGGCAGATGGTCTGGGCAGTGTGCCTTGTCCGATCTGTGGCCCTGCCGATAAGAAGTTGGTTGGAATCTGCAACGATCTTCCTGTCGTGACATGTTGCGGATGCGGGCTGACGTTTGTTTCGGAATGCCCGGATATCAGCGAGACGATTGCATTTTTTCGCGACGAATATGTGCCAGACCGGAAGTGTGCAGAAGTCACATTTGTAAACTCGCGTGGTGCCAGTCTGGAACGCGGTGCCGCCCGCATCAGGAAGCACGCGCCCGAAGGCGGAAAACTGCTGGATGTTGGTACGGCAGCAGGGTTCTTTCTGCAGCAGTTTCAGGGGGATGCGTCATGGGATGTCGCGGGTGTTGAGCCCTCAGCGGTCGCTGCGGATTACGCGCGGCAGACCTTTGGGGTGAAAGTGCATGGTGGGTTTCTTGCTGATCAGCAGGGTGCCGACGGTTCGTTTGCTGTCGTCTGTTCCATGGACGCCTTTTGTTGTCATCGGACTCCGTTGGAAGACATGCGGGAGTTTTATCGAGTTCTTGCTCCCGGAGGCGTTCTGGCGATTGAGATTCCCGGGCATCGATTTCGGATGCTGTTTGGTTCAGGTTTGATCTATCGCCTGTGGACCGGCCGCTCGCTGCGGCTGAATGCCGGTGTGAATTTCTTTTACTTCACACGTGAGACGTTGTCGCACCTCGCTGGTCTGTTCGGTTTTGAGCTTGAAGCCTCTTATCCGGAAAGTCTGCCACGAAGTGAGCAACCTGTTCGGCAGATGTTCCGCAGTCTTTGGGATGTTGCAGCGGCGACGCTATACCGTCTGACCGGCGGACGCCTGAATTACTGTTCGAAGGAACTTTGTATTTTTCGAAAGCCTCAGAGTGAAGTGGCCGGGAAATACGTGACCGTAGAAGCGTTCAAAGCAAAGGCGGCCTGACGAACATCTGGGCTTTTGGAATTGCCCGGAGGGAACTGCCTTGCGACTGCATGGCAGTCCGGCAGCCGTGGTCAGTCGCCGACCGTAGCAATTCAGTGGATTCAGTGATCATCTGAGCCCATCGTTGGTTCAGGTCGTCGCAGGCTGAAAGTCGGCACGTGGCCTGATCCGTTCCGGCCGCCTCAGGGTTGGTCGCTGATCTGCAGAGCGCCCTTGCACGGGATGGTCAGGGGAAATGGGGGTTGCCGACACTCGGATTCGTGGTGGCGGGAGTTGTCGCCACGTTCGTTCATTGTGCTTTGAGGCGTGTTGATGCCATTGGTTCGGCGTGTCCGCGGTTGAAGATCTGCTTCCTGGATGTCGCCGCGTCAGTGTGCTGACGCAAAGATTGCAGAGCATCTGCAGATTTCACGGACACAATTCGTGAAAACACCGGCGTTTCATTTTTGCCTTGAATCTGTCTTCTCAGGTTCGGCTCCCGGAGTGAGCGTTGTCAACAGTCGTTGAGCCACAGTGAGGCCAGCCAATGTTGCTGCAAGATCGTGGATGTCGAACACCAGCGATCGGCTTGACCCCAGCAGGAATTTTCAGCAGACGAGTCCGACTCCCGAGATGCTCGCAAGAATAGGGCCTGCATGCGAGATGTTTTCTTCGTTGCGGTTCGCGTTTTGTTCAACCCAAAGACTGATGAAGAGGAACGGAACAGCAATCGCTGCGAGAAAAGTCGGGAGTATTCCCAGTTGATACACCCCGACCTCAAGCGATTCGTAGTGTTGCCGTCGGCGCCCCTACCAGTCTTCGGTGAATGGTAAGCCACTCTTACCGATGGTCGGACCCTTTGCCCGCTGCGGATGAGACGCTCTGCTCGTAATCGTCCCAGAAGGCTCGGTCGTGGTTCTTAAGGGCGTCAAAGAACTTAGTTCGGAGATTAAGCTGCTGCAGCGTGAAATGTACTCCGCTGGAGCAGCGCCCTTTAACCTCTGTAAGGAGCTGCTTCATTAACCCGAGATACCGCTCCTGTGTCTCCTTTGGCAACTCGCTCTCCTTACCCCAAAGAAAGATTGCAACAGAAAGGGCACACTGAGAGAGGTCACGTGGCTCAACCATCGATGCGGTATCCTGGGATGTCGCATTCTTGAGCACTGTCTCGACATCGTGGCGCATTTCCTGCTCAAGACCCAACTTGGCATAACAGGTGGCGCGCCAGGGCAGCAATGTGTTAGCTAAATACGGGGCAGCTTCGATTGCCAGCGAAAACTCGTCGGCCGCCTTCTGCCAGTTCCTCACATTCATTTGGTCAACACCGATATTCAGGTGACCGCGATGTCCAGACGACGATTCACGCACCTGCTGGTGGGCTAGTTCCATTTCACGCAGCGGCTCTGGATCCGAGGGTGCCCTCCAATTTAGAATCGCAAGCTTTGCGATCCCCATAAAGACATCTCGTTCCTTTATCT
>JBKDRW010000283.1:0-11681 GCA_046341255.1 Planctomycetota bacterium | reverse complement strand
CAATCCATAGGTCAGGTTCGAACATTTTTTGGCAATGTCGGAATTCTTCTGAGAGGCTACTTCTACATTCGTACCCTGGGTGGCAAGGGCCTTCGTGAGGCGTCTGAGAATGCCGTCCTGAACGCCAACTATCTGTTGAGTCAGGTAAAGGACTTCCTGGAAGTGCCTCATGGCGACCGCTGCATGCACGAGTTCGTTGCCAGCGCGAAAACGCTGAAAGCTCAGAATGGCGTGACCACGATGGATATCGCCAAGCGATTACTCGATTATGGTTTCCACGCTCCCACCGTCTACTTCCCGCTGGTCGTCGAGGAAGCGCTGATGATGGAACCAACAGAAACGGAGTCGCTGCAGACTCTTGATGCCTTTGCAACAGCATTGCGCAAGATCGTGAACGAGACCGCCGAGCTTGTGAAAGCCGCCCCTCACTCCACCGCTGTTTGCCGTCCTGACGAAGTCAGCGCCGCGCGTAAGCCGGTCCTGTGCTGGTCGCAGAACTGCGTAACTTCCTGATGACTCATCCGGTCGGGGTATTCCTGTATCGCTTCTGGATTTGGTTTGAAACGCGGCTTTTATGGTCTTACGGAGATTTGAATGACAGCCAGTCTGCAACAGGAGTTGACTCCAATTCTCGGCCGAATCCCCAGCGGGGTCTTTATCCTCGTGGCCGGAGACGGTACAGGGCGGGTTACAGGGCTGCTGGCGAGCTGGATTCAGCAAGCCTCGTTCGATCCACCGCAGATCACCGTCGCTGTCAACAAATCCCGATATCTGCTGGAGTGGTTGAAGACGGGCTCGCTGGTCACACTGAATCAGGTACAGAAAGGTGACAGCATCCTCTTTCGCCATTTCGGCAAGGGCTTCGACCCCGACGCCCCTGCATTCGATGGCATGGAAACCATGCGAGGCACAACTGGTCTTCCATTGCTGAAGGCTGCCATGACATCGATGGAAGGCACCGTGACCGGTTTCATGGATGCGGGCGACCATCGGGTCTTCCTCGTCACGCTGACTGCGGCGACGGCTCATCGCGATCCCGCCGAATTCGATCCGTTTGTTCATGTGCGAAAAAACGGATTCAGTTACTGAAGCGTCTGAGACCATCCTGAAACACAAAGAGCCACACACCTTGTGGGTGATGTGGCTCAGTTTGTTTCGGGCTGTCCTGAAGTCAACAGTGATATCCGGCACCAGCCGCTGATGATCAGACCAGCAGTCCGTCAATCGGGCGAGAAGCCGGGTCCGCAACAGGAAGCTCACGACCGTCGATATTGAAGTTAGCCATGGAATCAACGCCGACTGACTGCAGATAGGAATGAAACAGATTTCCATGGTCAACCTGACGATCCACAACCTCCGTACCCTTGTCGTTGGTCGCTCCAAACACGGCGCCTCGAGGCATTCGAGTTCCGGCGACACAGACAGACCACGCTCGTGACCAGTGATCGCGTCCAGCATACTGATTGATGTTGGGCGTCCGTCCGAATTCACTGAGCACCACAATCAGGGTGCTGTCCAGCATACCTCGCTGGGCCAGATCCGCCAAAAACGTGGAGAAGGCAAAATCAAACTCGCCGAGCTGTTCAATATGGAAGTCGAAATTCTCATTGTGAGTATCGTAGTTGGAGTGTGACAGCTGCACGAAAGTCACACCGTTCTCCAGAAGTCGCCGAGCCAGCAGACAGTGGCGACCGAGATCATGCTTCCCATATCGTTCGATTTCGGCGGCCGGCTCTTTCGTGACATCAAAGACGTCTCGTTGATTCATCAGCTTCTCCGCCTGCTCGTACGAATACGTAAAAGCCTCCGTCACGGCACTCCGCCGACGATTCAGAAATCGTTCGCTTACGCTTCGACGAAATTCATTGCGTGCCTGATCCGAATCGACCGGAATGCTGTCCGGTCGCACGGTGTTCGGAGGCGGATTGCCATTACCCAGCTGAACGCTGGCATACTTCGGCCCCAGCCACGCGGAATCATTTCCTCGACCACCGCCACCACCGGGTGTGATCACAATGTGCCCCGGCAAAGCACTGTCCGACGCAGACAGCGTCCGCGCCGCAACTGCCCCAAGTTGGGGGAATTCCCCGGCCGGCGTCTGCCGACGGCCCGTCATCATCAGATAAGCCCCCTTGCCATGGTCATCCTCGGCCGTGTTGACGCTCCGAATCAGGCACAGATGGTGCATCTGCTTCGCTGTCAGTGGCAATAACTCGCTGATGTGAATGCCCGGAACAGTGGTCGGAATCGACAGAAAGGGCCCGCCCGTCTCCGCCCCGGGCTTCGGGTCCCAGCTTTCAAGCTGACTCAATCCACCGTGCATGTTGAAGACAACAATTCGTTTCTGGTCTGACTTCAGATGCGCCGCCAGAGCGGTACTGGTGAAGGCTCCAAGTCCTCCAACCATCGCGCCGGTTCCTGCTGCGAGCGTGCCCAGAAATCGACGACGAGCAAACCCATGCGCCGCTGTGTTGCAGGGATATTCAAGCTTCATTGAATCCACCTTCTCCATGAGGAGCTCACTGCCCCTGACCCAAAGGAACCTTCCGGCTCGAACTTCAAACTCACTCACATCATCTGTTGATCAGTTGTTCCGAAACTTGTCACGAACTCGACTCCTGATGATGCATTCGCCAGACACGACCATCGCGCCAAGCCACTCTGTGCAGGTCCCGAATACCCTTCCATGCTGACTTCCGCCAGACTCTATCGGTTGAATCGAAACTCCGCACTGCTCAGCAATCCCCAGACCAGTTCCTGAGCCGCTCGTGACTTATCTGTCCGCGCGCCCAGAAACTGAGTCACCTCGTTGACTTCCGATTCGGTCGGCATTCGAGTCAGAATGCCCAGATACAATTCCTCGGCAGCAACCCGCGGATCCGCAGCCTTGATGATCCGCTCCGCCGGGTTATCTCCGGCAGGAACCACCCAGCCATTGATCCCACCGCCGTTCAGAGTGAACAATGCCTGATCGGGACTTGCATAAAAGTCATTCTGAGGCTGCCCCGGGGCACCGCCGTAAATCTGCACATAGCTTCCGACATTCCCGGACAACTTATTGAAAACACGCTGCTCGATCTCAATCGCTCGGGACTTCAGGAACGCAGGATCCGCCTTCTGCACCTCCGTTGGAGGCGATGTCTTGTCAAGTTCCGCTGTTTCCTGAGCGACATATCGATCGTAGACCGTTGTGACCCTGAACACGGCCCAGCACATCTGCTCGGGAGTCAGCGGTTTCAGATGAGAAAGTGCAAATCGATTCGCCAGATCCGTGGGCACTGGTTCCAGGGATCTTTCGAGATTCTCGCGAGACGTGACCAGCTGTTCCTTCGATTGATCCAGCATGGCCCCTGATTGCGATGCTGCCTGCTGTCGTTTCTGCTTCTCTGCTGTGGCCTCAGCCATCGCATTCTGAGACATGGCCATTTTCTGATCTGCAGCACTCAACATCTGACTGGCTGACACCAACTGCTGTTCAGCAGAGGTAAGCCGCGAGCGAATGGCCTCAGCCCTCGCATCAAGCGTCGTAAGGCTTTCTCTGACCGCTGCATCCGTCGGCAGCATCGCCTGAGCGTTTTTCAGTGACTCAACGGCCGCAGCCAGGGGCGACTCCACTGCCCGACATGCACTGACTTGTTCCTGAGCCATTGAGACCGCGGACTTCGCGGCCGCGAGAGCGACCTCCGCTCCCTGCAAGGCCTTCAATCGTTCGTCCACGGTCGGGCCAAACTCGATCACGCTCTGATTCGCTGCATTGACGGCCGCTTCCAGGGACACGACCTGCGACTCCGAAGACTGAACCGCCGCACTCGCATCAGCCGCAGCGACAAGGTTCGTCAATGCCGCCAGTCGAACTTCCGCTGACGTGGCCGCAAGCTGAGCACGATTGAAAGACTCACGCGTTGACACCACTTTCTGTTCGGCCGCCAGCAAGGCATCCTGCAAGGGCTTCATCGCTGCCACGGCGGCCTCGAGTGGCAGCTTCGCTGCCGCGACCGCGTCAGACGCGGGCTTCACCACGGCCGTCTTCTCATCGACAGCTTTCTGCAGCGTGGGAAGCTCTGCCGAAATCTTTGTTGTGCGATCTGCCAGTGCATTCAGTGCTTCTGCCAGTTGTGGATCATTCCCCAATGCCGAAGACGCAGACTGCAGCGATACAAGAGCCCCATGGAGCGTTTCCGCCACGGCTTTCTTCGACTCCAGCGCTGCAGTGGCATCGCGGAATGCCTTCTGAGCCTCATCCAGTTTTTTCCTGACTTCCGCATATGCCGTCCGAGTCTTGTCCACTTCAGCCGCAGCAGGCAGCAGCGAAGCTTCCTGTTCATCAAATACAGAATCTGCTTCGCTGCGCACCGATCCAAGATCTCGAGCCTCTGCAGCCAGCGGATCCTTCTGCTGCGCCACCAACTGCTGTTCTGATCTTGATTCAGCAAGGGAGCGAATCACATCTGGTGTCATGTCAAACGGACGCTGATACACATCGCTCAGAGCGATCTCTCGAAGGAACGACTTGATGTCGAATCCTGAAGCTGCGATTCGTTCACCCAGAATCTTCGTCAGCGCTGGACTGGCGGAGGGATTGTCTGAGTGCATCATGTCGAGGGGTTGAACCAGACCACGACCAAGCATCAGTGCCCAGAGTCGATTGGCAATATTCTCATTGAAATAACGGTTGGTTCCGCTGGTCGCAAGTTCCGCAAGCATCGCCCTTCGACTGTACTTTGGAACTGATCGAACGCCGTCGGCCGGGGCAACCAAGTAGTCTTCCCCCGGCAGATAGAAAGGTTCGGCAATTGCCGGGCTGCCAAACAACATCGCCGACGTCCGATGCCCGCTGCCTTTGTTGAACACGGATTCAAACGTCACATCAGCCGGAGCTCGCTCGGCCATTATCGTGACATCCTTATTGTCAACTTTTCTGGTCACAGGGTAGCCCGCGGAGACAAACGCCAGCAGCCCCTGATAATCACGCTGCAGGAAGTCTGACACCAGCGGAGAATCATGACACTGGCTGCATTGTATGTCGCGACCAAAGAAAATCCGGCCAACATCGCGCGCGATCACGTGCGGCTCGGCGCTGCGGTCCAGATAGAATCGAGCCGGGGCCCGATGTTCAGGCGCTTCGCCATCCGCCGTCAGCAGTTCGCGGACCAGCGTGTTCCACGGCTTATTCTCACGAACCGATGTCAGTAACCAGGACATCCAGAGATCCTGAGGAACGTGTGTGTTAGGACGGCGTTCCATCAGCATCACGTCGAGGACTGTTGCCAGATGACGATCGTAAAGGGGCGATGCCAGGAGTCTGTCAATCAGTTTCTCACGCTTCTGCGGGTGACTGTCAGTCAGAAACGCGCGAGCTTCATCAGCCCCCGGAGGCATTCCGTTCATGTCGAGCGAAACTCGACGCAGGAATTCCTCATCGGACGCCTTCGGCCATACAACTCCTCCCGGTGGAGCCAATTCACGATTGATAACTGCGTGCAGTGGTTCCCCGGCAGCGTCCTGGGCCGGAGCGGGAATGCTCATTGCCAGCAGCGTCGAGACAACCACGGCGGCCTTCAAAAAATTGTCCGGTAAGAGTCCCGAGGTGGTGCCACGAGAATTCACATCATCCGGGTCGGTCCGAACTGATGAACCAGCCGCAGCAGCCCGCAGGGCGTGACAGGCCGTCTGTATGGAAGGCAGAAATGCCTGCAGCGGGAGGAGTCTCGCGCTCATCGCGTCTTCTCCGTTGAACTTCTGCTTTCGTTTCACCAAAGAAGGAATCGCCTGACAATGCATCGCATCATCATGTGACAATCTTCAAAGATCACAGGAGCAGAAGAGGGTGTAAGGAGGGATTTTCTGCCTTCTGTTCCTCAGCACAAATCACTCCGGATTCGCGCTGGCTCACCTCAAACCACTGACAACAGCGGATTGAAAAGGCAACGGTCCTGTTGCGAGTCATACTCGCGGGACAATCAGATTTTTGAGGGTGGGACTGATCGGGATTGGCCATTCGAATACCAGAAGGCATCGATCGAGCAAGCCATCAGCAAAGTTGAGCGTGAGTTCAGATTCCGGGGGGGTGCAGGTTTTGATCACATCTCACAGAGGGTGTAGTTTCCGATATGACGCTCCGTCAAGTCAGATGCTGCTGAAGTACACGTCAGAGTCTTGCGAAAGGGAACGCTTTTCCTCAATTTTTTATTCGCCGCCACGCAACTCGTTCCGGAAAGATGAGATTTTCCGCGACTTGTGTGCGAGTTCGCCTGACTTTTTCCTTTCGGCACGCCCACCGTATCCCCAGAAATGTCAGAACAACAGATCAGCTGTGAGACGGCAGACTGGCCGCAAATTTTCACTGACTGATCTCACTCCACGACGACTTTTAAGGAATTCAAGACACCTGAGCGAATCAATTGGCTTCGAGAAACAAACCATTAAAATCTGCGCCTTTGTCAGCTTCGCAGGACATTTCGGGACTCAAAACAATCTGACCAGCCGGCGGATCGTGTCCGTGTTTTGCGTCATCTGAATGCACAGGTCCTGGAGAAAATCGTCAAGCGAGCTGGCGGGCCCGGGCCCCTGGACTCTTGAAGTCCGTCGCCCTTGTCTCTGGTCAGAGTGATCCTTCAAATCATGCTCGCAAGGTGCGGGTGTGTACTTCAGGCGAACAATTGGAGCGACCTTAAAGCTCCGACCGGCAGGTTCCCCCAAAGAAGAACTGTCAGTCCTTGTGAGTTAAACCATCATGTCCCAGACATCTGCAGATTCTGAATCCCGCCAGACCGCGGAGCAGCGCCAGACCCAAGTGAATGCCCTTCGATGGCAAAAGTTTCCAGTATTGGATGATGGATTCGTCTGTCTCGTTGATGTGATGGGCGACGATGGCAGTGTCGTTCAGGCCGCGCGAGTCAGCTATGGGGAGGGGACAAAAAAAGTCAGTGACGACAGGACTCTGATCCGTTATCTGCTGCGGCATCGTCACACGACACCTTTTGAGATGGTGGAGATCAAGTTGCTGGTGCGAGTCCCGATGGACTGCTGGCGACAGTGGGTCAGACATCGCACCGCCAACATCAATGAGTACAGCACACGGTACTCACTGGCGATCGATGCCGCACAGACGACATCGGAAGGCCAATGGCGATCGCAGGCCGACAGCAACCGACAGGGCAGTGGAGACTTTCTCACGTCGGATCTGGGCTCCCGACTTTCCGCGGAAGAGGCGGAACTGCAGGATAAGGTTCGCAGCATCTATCAGTCTCGAATCGAGTCCGGGGTTGCGCGTGAGCAGGCTCGAAAGGATCTGCCGCTGTCCACTTACACAGAAGCGTACTGGAAGATCGATCTCCACAACCTGCTGCACTTCCTCGCATTGCGTATGGACAGCCACGCACAACTCGAGATCCGCAACTATGCCACGACCATCGGCGAGAAAATTGTGGCTCCGCTGTTCCCGGTCGTGTGGGAAGCCTTCCTTGACTACCGCATGAAGTCGATGTTCCTGACCCGTCTGGATTGTGAGGTCATTCAGCGACTGACAACCAATGCGGAGGTTTCTGGTCAGGTGCCTCCATTTTCTGATGAGCAGTTTCTCGCGGCTCAGGACCCAGCCTGGGCGGCTCTATCCCGCAGCCGTGAACGTGACGAATGTCGTTCCAAGCTGGAATCGCTGGGACTTCTGAAAAAATCGTGACGTCCGAACAGCGGACCGGAGAATCGGCTGCGTGAAAAATTGCCGCGGTAAGCTGAATCTTCCCAGCCGTCAGTGTGTTGTGGTGCTG
The DNA here is from genome assembly GCA_046341255.1 of Planctomycetota bacterium. Taxonomy (GTDB): domain Bacteria; phylum Planctomycetota; class Planctomycetia; order Planctomycetales; family Planctomycetaceae; genus SXXK01. The sequence goes on along the minus strand of JBKDRW010000283.1, from coordinate 3,912 downwards.
CATCAGCGATATTGCCTGTCCTCTTTCAACGAATCTTGATCAATCCCATGGCCGATTCCAGTCTCGGTGGCCTCGCGATTCTCGCCGGCTCCGGTAACCCCGTTTTCGCACAGCGCATCGCCGATGCACTCGGCGTGACACTCGCCCCGTGCCAGGCACAGATTTTCAGTGAAGGCAACGTCTTCGTGCGGATCCTCGAAAATGTTCGAGGCCGGGATTGTTTTGTTGTGCAGGGTGTTCATCGACCGGTCAATGACAACTTCGTCGAGCTGCTGTTCTGGATCGATGCCCTGAAGCGTGCCAGTGCAGCACAGGTTACGGCCGTGATTCCGTACTTCAGTTACGCCAAGGGCGACAAGAAGGACGAGCCACGCGTTTCCATTCGAGCGCGCGTCTGCGCGGATGCCATCGAGAAAGCAGGTGCCGATCGAGTCCTGACCATGGATCTGCACAGCCCGCAGATCCAGGGGTTCTTCAGTGTCCCGGTTGACCATCTTTATGCTCGAAAGGTGATCTGCGATCACATCCGATCGCTCAACATCCCCAATCTCGTCGTCTGCAGTCCCGATGTTGGATTCGCCAAGTCAGCTTCGGCCTTTGCCAACCTGCTGGGCGTACCGATTGTCATCGGCAACAAACAACGCAAAGATCATTCGGAACGGGCCGAAGTGCTCGAAGTGATCGGTTCCGTTGACGGCTGCAATGTGCTGATGGTCGATGACTTCACGATTACCGGCGGATCACTTGTCAGCATGGCAGAAGTGCTGAAGTCTCGCGGTGCTCAGGATATTTATGCAGCCGTCTCACACGGCGTGCTGTCCAAAGGCGCGGTCGCACGGATCGAAAGCAGCGAAATCCGCAAACTGTTCATCACAGACACGGTTGAACCTTCCGTCGAACCGCTGGGCCTGAAAATCGAGACCATCACCGTAGCCCCGCTGTTTGCTCAGGCCATACGATCGATTCACGACCGTACCAGTGTCAGCATGCTGTTCCCGGACGTCAAAGCCATGTGAGTACAGGATCGAGGTGAGATTCTTCCGCAAACTCGGAGGAAAGCCACGCCAGCAATCGAACTCGACGACCGGACGCGAACGCGGCAGATCTGCACGCCATTGAATCGGCCCATCCTGAATGCGTCACTGGACGCGCCCCCGCGCACAGCCTGCCTGGATCGGTGGTCGTTGCCGGCCCGCAGAATTCATTTACTGAGCATGTCTTCCATCAGTTTGATGGCTGCTGGTCCCACCAGGACCACGAAGATGCCCGGGAAAATGAACAGCACCAGCGGAAAAATCATCTTGACGGCGGTCTGCTGTGCCTTTTCTTCGGCCAGTTGACGACGCTTGATTCGCATGCTGTCTGACTGGACTCGCAAAGCCTGAGCAATCGACGCCCCGAAACGGTCCGCCTGAATCAGGATTGCCACGAGTGCCTTCATGTCATCGACACCCGTTCGAATGCCGAGGTCGTGCAGAACTTCGCGGCGTGGTCGCCCCATCTGCAACTGCATATTGGCCTGAGCCAGTTCGCCGCAGATTTCCGGGGCGCTGCGAGTTAGTTCGTCGCAAATCCTCCGCAGGCCGGCATCCAGACCGAGACCAGCTTCGACACACACCACGAGCAGGTCGAGCACATCCGGAAGCTGCAGGAAGATTTTCTCCTGCCGGGATGACTTCATCAGGTTCAGGAGGATTTCCGGCATGTAAAAGCCAGCGCCACCACCCATGACGAGGGACATCATGGAGTCTCTGCTGAAGCCGGTGGACACAAATCCATAAACGCCACCCAGAAACAGACCGCCAATCAGACACATGAGTTTGATTGCAAGAAAGTTTCGAACGGCATTCGGTTTGGCGAACCCGGCATTTGCCAGCCTGACCTTCAACACACTTTGCTCAAGCTCATTTTTTGACTCCAGAGCTTTGGACATGGCCGGAGCCGCTTTTTCGAAGATACTCCCGACCCTGCCTCCAGCGGCACTGCCCTCGCGCTTCTGTCGAGCAAACGGGTCCCGCCATTCCTCAAGTCGTTCCGTCGCTCGAGTGGACTTGCGTTTGAACATCGAAACGACGCCCCAGATTCCCGCGGTCATCGCGATGAATGCTGTGATGGGAAGAAGCGTGGTTACGTCCATGGCGTTTTCTCGCAAAACCTGAAAACACAGAAACTCAATTCATTCAAGTCAGAAGCCGAGGTCAGACTTTGATGTTCACAATCTTGCGGATGGTGAAGAACCCCAGAACCTGGAGGAAAATCGCAACACCAATCAGCTGACGACCAATCTCACGATTGAACAACAACATGACGTAGTCGGGATTCAGGTAGTACACAACGAAGAAGAGACCAATCGGCAGCCCCATCAGGACCACGCCTGAGATTCTGCCTTCCCCGGTCAGAGCTTTCACCATTCCGAGGATCTTGAAGCGTTCTCGAACAAGGTAACTGATCTTGTTGAGAATCTCGGCCAGATCACCACCAGCCTGACGCTGAATGGCCACGGCGGTGACGAAAAACTGCAGGTCCATATTGGGAATGCGGATCAGCATGTTTCGCAGAGCCTGCTCGATCGGAATGCCCAGATTCTGCTCTTCATACGCGGTTCGAAATTCGGTTGAAATCGGCGCCGGCATTTCACTGGCCACCACATTGAGACCGGACACAAGGCTGTGCCCCGACTTCAAAGCGCGAGCCATCAGTTCGAGCGCATCCGACAGCTGCTTTTCAAACTTCGCAAAGCGACGTTTTCTCCGCCACCATAACCAGATCCAGGGACCTGAAAACCCCACGATGGCCCCAACCGGAATCAAAGGTCCGGGAGCACGACCGAGCACAGCCAACACGGTTCCCACCGCTGCGGTTCCACCGCACATCATGAGAAACTGTTCCACCTTCATCGGCGATTCAGCCTGTCGAAAAAACAACGGCAACGCTTCGAATCTGGCGACGACGCTGCCCATGATTCCCTGGGCCGTCTCCATCCCATCGCGCAGCAGTGCCTCGGTGACTTCCTTCTTCGATGGCTGTGATGCTCCCGTGAATGCCGCAAGTCTCGCCTCGACACTGGAGTCAGATTTTCCCTGCAGCATAAAGCCGATCCCGAACACCAGCGCGATCATGCCAATGAACGCTGAGATCATGATGAGCAGATCAGGATTCATACGAAACCTCTCCGGGATACCCAGTGAATCACATCAAACCCGTATCACAGATCACGGTGATCGCATCACACGCTGAGCGAACAGACCGTTCGGCAGACGAACGCCACCGGCTTCCAGTTGCTCGATGCATTTCGGACGAACACCGGTGGATTCAAAGTGACCATAGGCCTTGCCGTTTTCACCGATCCCATCCTGAATGAATCTGAAAATGTCCTGCATGACAATGGTTTCGCCTTCCATGCCGACAATCTCGGTGATGTACGTGACCTTTCTCGGGCCTCCCTGAAGACGATTGGCCTGGATGATCAGATGAATCGCCGAAGCAATCTGTTTGCGAATCGCCGACATCGGCAGTTCACAACCACTCATGTTCACCAGCGTTTCAATTCGTGAGATCGCATCGCGAGGATTGTTGGAGTGCACCGTTGTGAGAGACCCATCGTGTCCGGTATTCATCGCCTGCAGCATGTCAAGCGTTTCTCCGCCTCGACATTCACCGATGATGATTCGGTCGGGACGCATACGCAGGGCGTTCTTCACAAGATCGGTTGCAGTAACCCGCCCCTTGCCTTCAATATTTGGCGGACGAGTTTCCAGACGCAGCACATGCTCCTGCTGCAGTTGAAGTTCTGCCGCATCCTCAATCGTAATGATCCGATTTTCATTGCTGATGAAGCTGGACAGCGTGTTGAGCAGGGTTGTTTTACCGGATCCGGTACCACCGCTGATCACAATGTTCAGTCGAGCCTTC